>JALVLX010000176.1 GCA_027032855.1 Flavobacteriales bacterium
ATTTTTAAAGCAGTTGAAGCAGGCTTAAAAGTATTTGAAAACCGTAAACGCAAGATTAAAACCTCTAAACTAAATGAGGTTATGTTGCCTTACATTCAACAAAATCCGCCACCGGCATACAAAGGTAAATACATCAAAATCAAATTTGTAACGCAATTGCCGACTCATAGTCCTAAATTTGCTTTTTTTGCCAATTTACCTCAGTATGTTAAAGACCCTTACAAACGTTATTTGGAAAACAAATTGCGCGAAAATTTTGATTTTACCGGTGTACCCATAGAAATTTATATCCGAAAAAAATAATTCCTGATGCTGGTTCAAGACTTGCTTTTGGTTGCTACAGGCATACTGGTTGGATTTGTCAATACTCTGGCCGGTGGCGGTTCGTCTATCCTCTACCCTATTTTGATTTTTATGGGTATGCCCATTCATACGGCTATCGGCACAAGCCGTGTGGGTTTTTTATCACAAGGCATTTTTTCGGTTGCCGGATTTAAAAGCAAAGGTGTATTTTTGTTTCCTTTTAATCTTTATGTTGCCTTAGCTGCCATGTCAGGTGGTATTCTAGGTGCTTGGATCAGCTTACAAGTTCCGGGTAAAAATTTGACCAAAATATTGGCTTTCATTATGATTATGATTGCCATACTTATTTTGATACAATCCAAACTCAAAAAAAATCACTTACACCACCGCATCAAAAGTAAATGGTTGTGGATTAGTTTTATAGTTTACTTTTTCATTGGGATGTATGGCGGTTTTATCCAAGCCGGAATGGGATTTATGATTATCCTTGCCGGCGGTTTGGTCAACCGGTTCAATCTGACCGAAGCCAACAGTATCAAAGCGCTCATCGTTTTAGTTTTAACCGCACCCACACTTTATATGTTTGCTTCAAAAGGCTTTGTTAATTGGGAAGCAGGTTTGGCAATTGCCATAGGCACGGCTACAGGATCTTGGTTAACCAGCCGTTGGTCAGTACATGCCAACGAAAAATTTTTGAGAATTTTTATTGCTTCCATTGTGGTACTGTTAGCAGTTAAATTATGGTTTTATAAATAAGTTGAAAGTTGAAAAATAATATTTAGCCAAAAACCGTATATTTGTAATTAATTAGAAAATTATGTCTGATCAAAATTCTAAAAATTTAAAAGGCCAAAAAATAGCTTTTTATGACAGATTAAAAGAAGAACTGGAAAACAACACGGATTGGCCTGCTAAATATATGTACAAATTTATTGTACCAAATGAAGAAGGGAATGTTGAAAAAGTCAAGAGCAAATTTGACAATCCTGATATAAATTTGAAGAAAAACTATTCAAAAACAGGCAAATACGTTAGTATTACCATTGTAACAGAAGAAGAAAATCCCGAAACTGTCATCAACCGGTACAAAGCTATGGAAGATATTGAAGGCTTAGTAGCACTATAGTAGAAAGATGAAAGTGGAAAGCGGGAAAGAGCGAAGTGCGAATTGGATAAGAGATAAAAAATGAGGTTTTGTTAATCCAGACACTTTGAACATTACAAACATTATGAACTTTATGAACATTATAAACTTTACGAACATTATAAACTTTACGAACATTATAAACTTTACGAACATTATAAACTTTCAACTTAAACAAAATGCAAGAACGAAAATTTACTTACAACACTGACCGTGAACCACTTATTATACCGGAATACGGACGCTATATTCACAAAATGGTAGCCTATCTCAAGACTATTGAAGACCGTGACAAACGAAACAAAAACGCTCAGGCTGTCATTAGAATGCTGGGGCAACAAAACCCTCATTTACGTGACGTACCTGACTTCCAACACAAGCTTTGGGATCATTTATTTATTATGGCCGGCTTTGACTTAGATGTAGATTCGCCATTTCCAAAACCCAGTCCGGAAAAATTAAAAGAACGACCTCAAAAATTACCTTATCCCAGAACAGGCTATCAATTTAGATTTTACGGGCAAGTCATTAAAAAAATGATTGATGAAGCAGTTAAATGGGAAGACGGCGAAATGAAAGATTTACTTATTCGCACCATTGCCAACCACATGAAAAAAAATTATTTGACATGGAATAAAGATACGGTGAGCGATGAAGTCATTTTGGAACATTTACGTATTTTATCAAATGGTAAAATAGACTTAAAAGCCGACGAATACGAACTGCTTGATGCCAGTAAACTGGTTAAAAAACGTAAAAATAACGGTCATCACAAACAAAAAAATTATAGAAAAAAACGTAACTAATGGGTACTTTTATCATTGAAGGCGGTCACCGGTTAAAAGGAGAAATTACACCGCAAGGCGCAAAAAATGAAGCTTTACAGGTTATCAGTGCTGTATTGCTTACTGACAAGGAGGTTGAAATTTCCAACGTCCCCGACATCATCGATGTTAACAAGCTTATTGACATCCTACGAAACCTCGGGGTTAAAATCCGGAAAAAATCCAAAGGTACTTTTGTTTTTCAAGCTGACGATTTGAATTTGGACTATTTAAAATCAGATGAATTTATCAGTAAAGGAGGCGGTTTACGAGGTTCTATTATGATTATGGGACCACTTTTAGCACGTTTTGGTGAAGCTTTTATGACCAAACCCGGCGGTGATAAAATAGGCAGACGCCGGTTAGACACCCACTTTGAAGGTTTTATTAAGCTCGGTGCTCATTTAGATATTAACCCTGAAAAAAATTTCTTTAGTGTTGTTGCCGAACAACTTAAAGGAGCAAATATGTTGCTCGATGAAGCTTCCGTAACCGGAACAGCAAATATTATCCTGGCAGCTGTTTTGGCTGAAGGTACAACAACTATTTACAATGCCGCCTGTGAACCTTATATCCAGCAGTTGACCAAAATGCTCAATCGCATGGGCGCAAAAATATCCGGCATAGGTTCAAACCTTCTGACAATTGAAGGCGTTGAAAAACTTGGTGGAACGTCACATACCGTATTGCCTGATATGATCGAAATAGGTTCATGGATTGGTATGGCAGCACTAACACAATCGGAAATAACCATTAAAAATGTTAGTTGGAATAATTTAGGTCAAATACCTCGCGTATTTAAAAAATTAGGTGTCAAACTCGAGCGTCAAAAAGATGATATTTACATACCCGAACAAGACC
>JALVLX010000177.1 GCA_027032855.1 Flavobacteriales bacterium
AAATCTGTGTTTTATCCATATCTTGAAATCTCAAGACAAAGCCACAGACTGTAATTTAATATTTGTATTTTCTTACTAACAGGTCGCACCTACGGCGCTCAATGGAATTGCTTTATTAATATCACCTACTAACAGGTCGCACCTACGGCGCTCAACATCTATCATAACGCATTGATATACAACAACTAAGTCCCGTAGGGACGAAACCTTTGTAACAGCCAATAAGGAGAAACACAACAAAAGCTCCGTAGGAGCGAAATATTTATATAATCTAAAAGATGTCGCACCTACGGCGCTCAGCGGTATTTTTTTTATTGTTTAATCTAAAGTTAAATAATGTCACCCCTACGGGGTTTTATTACATTTGTCTAAACAATATTTTCTATAATCATTTCACCCCTTCGGGGTTTATTCAATACCTAAATGTATCACGCCGTAATAAATAGCGCTAAGGGCGCGAGACAAATTAGTTCAATGTTTTTTTTATTGATTATAATCTACTTGATACTTGCTACTTGCTACTCGTTACTAATTCCATCTACTAACAGGTCACACCTACGGCGCTCAACGGTATTTCTTTATTGTTTTATCTACAAACGTGTCACACCTACGGCGCTCAACGGTATTTCTTTATTGTTTTATCTACAAACGTGTCACACCTAAAGGCGCTCAATGGAATTGCTTCATTAACATCATCTTTATTTTCATATTCGTGCATTCGTGGCATAGCTTATTGTTTCCAATAAACCTAAACCTTAATAAAGACTTTTTTCTTATACAACCACCAAGCGACAATAATGTAGAAAACAACCACACTTAAGGCGTAAATCATAGAAGAAAATTCGGTGTTTCCCAACCACGAAGTATATAAATTGTGATACAACCAACCGTGTATGGTCGTTTTGGTACCGGGAACGTGAAGCAGATAAAATGATTTAGTCACAAAAACCGACAACGTAAAAATGGCAATGGCATTCATGCCTAAATATTTAAAAATATTGCCCCATTTTTGATAATTGAGAATATCTACCAAAAAATAGGTGACGGCAAAAACCAAATACGCCAAGCCGCCGGTATATAAAACATAACTACTGGTCCACAAACGTTTGTTGAGCGGAAAACTTTGGCTCCACCACCAACCGAGTAGCCATAACAACACACCAATTCCTAAAAATAAAATCAACTTGGCATAAGGTGATATACGTCTGCTGACAAGCAAAAGCCCTAAGAAAATACCTAAAATAGTTGTGCCAATGGCAGGCAAGGTACTAAACAAACCTTCGGGATCGTAATCACCTTGCACATAACCGTCTTTTTCGTAATGCCGCCACATATGGTCTTTACCAAGAACCGCTCTATCTACCACCGATGCCAAATTATCTGTTTTGGTCAGTTGCGGTGTGTGTCCGTCAATGGAAATTTGCGTCATACTATACCAATAACCTCCAAGCAACAAAACCAAAATGAGCATATACCAACGCCAGTTTTTAACCGATACAAAAAGTGTTGCCGCTATTAAAAACACTAAGCCAATCCGTTGCAAAACGCCCGGAAAACGCAAGTGTGACAAGTCTTTGATAAAAGGAAATTTGTAGGTAAAAGCAGCTAAAAGCAAGCCAATCAAAATAATTTTTATACTTCGTATAACGATTTTTCTATACAAATTATGATTGACATACTGCCTTTTGTTGTGATACGCCAACACAATAGACGTCCCGACTATAAACAAGAAAAACGGGAATATCAAATCCGTTGGTGTCAATCCGTGCCACGGCGCATGATCCAATGGCTCATAAACATGACCCCAAGTGCCGGGTGTATTAACCAAAATCATAAAGGCAATGGTCAATCCCCTGAAAATATCGATAGAAAGTATTCGTTTGTTCATTTGTCACCATAAAATTATAAGAATAAACTTAAATTAAAACTGATTTATTGTTTATTTTTTTAAAATTAGTGCAGATTTTAACTTTCAACCGCTTTTTTAATCTTTCGATTGGAATTGTATAAAAACTCTGCCGAATACTTGCATTTTTTTTTGATCAAGAGCCTTGAAACTCACTACTATATTGAACTTTCAAGATTAAACTTTCAACTTTAAACTAATATCTCTATCTTTGTCACTCAAAATTTTTTTGATTATGTATAGAACGCATACTTGTGGCGAACTGAATGCCAATCACATAGGACAAACCGTTACCCTCAGCGGTTGGGTACAAAAAATCAGAGATTTGGGTGCCGTAATTTTTATCGATTTACGTGACCGCTACGGCATCACGCAACTTTCTTTTAACGAAAACAACAGCGATTTGTTGGAACAAGCCCGTAAATTGGGACGCGAATTTGTCATTCAAGCTAAAGGAAAAGTTATAGAACGTGCCAGCAAAAACCCCAATCTCCCTACCGGCGATATCGAAATATTGGTTGAAGAACTCAACTTACTCAACCAATCAGACGTGCCGCCGTTTACCCTTGAAGACGAAACCGACGGTGGCGAAGAATTGCGTATGAAATACCGTTATTTGGATATCCGTCGTAATCCGGTAAAAAACAACCTGATTTTCCGTTCCAAAGTGACCCAATTAGTCCGTAACTATTTGGCATATCAAGGTTTTATTGATGTAGAAACCCCTTATTTAATCAAGTCCACACCCGAAGGTGCCCGCGATTTTGTGGTGCCCTCACGTATGCACCCCGGACATTTTTACGCTTTGCCACAATCACCGCAAACTTTCAAACAGCTGTTGATGGTCGGTGGTATGGATAAATATATGCAGATAGTCAAATGTTTCCGCGACGAAGATTTGCGTGCCGACAGACAACCCGAGTTTACACAAATAGACTGTGAAATGTCATTCATTGAGCAAGAAGATATTTTGCAAACTTTTGAAGGACTTACCAAGCATTTACTCAAAGAAATTCACGGTTTGGAAGTAACTGATTTTCCCCGTATCAGTTTTGATGAAGCTATGCGCCGTTACGGTAATGACAAGCCCGATATCCGTTTCGGCATGGAGTTTGGCGACCTGACCGATGCTGCCAAAGGCAAAGGTTTTAATGTCTTTGACCAACAAGAAGCTATTTTAGGTATCGCCGTTCCCGGTGCCGCCTCTTACACCCGCAAGCAGATAG
>JALVLX010000178.1 GCA_027032855.1 Flavobacteriales bacterium
TCAACATCAATACAAAGCTGATGGTTTTTAATTTTTTTGAAAATTCAAATCTTTTTTTCATTGTCGTAGTTTTAAATTATTTTACTTTGAAATGATTCTTGATATAAAGAACAATTCGCCATCTGTCATCCGTTTTTATTTGTGATGCGTGCGCACCCATAATAGCAGATCCTTTTGTAATAACATGAAAAATTGTTCCATCAGGATATGCTTGGATATAATCGGCAGTTAAGTTGGCAGGTGGTATGGGATACAATTTATTTCCGTTTTTTTCCAATGTAGTTAAGTGTCCTTTACCATCACCTTTTTTACCGTGGCAAATTGCACAATAAATATCATACTTCATTTTACCACGTTCTAAATTTGCAGATGTTGGTTTCAACGGATTTTTTAACATTTTTCCTGCTTTTTCTTTTTCATTTTTCTCAAACGGATAAGGCATATATTCACGAGCAATCGTTCCTTCTACCGGTTTTTGCATGGTTTTTCCATCTTTAAAAAGCGGATTGGGTGAATAAGACTCGTAGGCTTTTGAATAATACATATCAAAGTCTCCCATATAATCCCAATACGTATTCTCTTGATTGTGGTTACAAGACGACAAACCGGCCAAAATCAATACTAATATTATATATTTTTTCATTTTGTTTCTTTTTAACATTTAACAATTTATATTTCATCGATTTTTTCTGCACCGGTGGCTTCAAAAATTTGCCGCACTTTATTTTCCATATCTCCCATTAAATCAGCTTTATCAATCAAAACCACCATTTTGTCATCGTTGATACCCGGATATTCAAATTCAGGATTTTGTCCGGGAAACATTTTTGTTTGCACAAAAAATGTAACCACAGTTGTCAACACGGTAATCAAAACGGTACCGATAAACATCAAAACAGGAAATGTCAAACTCAAACTGGGTTTACCACCGATATTTAAAGGGTAACTGATTACAAAAGTGTAATACAATGCAGCAAATACACTGGTTACACCAAACAATCCATAGAAAAATGCCAATAAGGGAATATTGGATTTAATATGAAATTTTTCCAATAATTCTTCTATTACAAAAGGTGTAATAACTTCTTCGACCGGTGCGTTAACGGCTTTTAATTGCTCAGCCGCTTCCATCAATTTACGGTCATCATTATATACAGCTACTAATTTACTCATCTTCTAAAAGGTTTTTAATTTCTTGATATTGCTCTTCAGTCGGTTTTAATTCCGTATGACGTTTGGCTTGTTGTTTCAATTCGTTCATCGCCATCATCGGGATAAATCTAATGAATAACAAGACACCTACACCAAACAAACCGATTGTTCCTAAGTAAACCCACTTGTCAACAATGGTTGAACTATAGTGGAACCAGTTAGCAGGTAAGAAATCTTCTGCTGCAGGCGGTACCACAATATTGTATCGTTCCAGCCACATACCGATATTGACACCGATTGTAATCCAGAAAATCCAAGTCAAATTACGTCTGACTTTTTTAATCCAGAATAATTGTGGCAAGAATGCGTTAAAGACCAACATCAGCCAATAAGGAACGGCATAATGTCCTTGTAAATAATTTTGCACAAAAACATAGTCTTCAAATTTATTGGCCGAATACCAAGCAATGAACAATTCGATTAAATAAGCAGAACCCATAATCAAACTGACAAAGGTAATGATACGGGCAATAGCATCGAAGTGGTCATCGGTAACATATTCTTGTAATTTGAAAGCTTTTCTAATCAAAACCATCAAGGTAACCACCATACTAAATCCTGAGAAAATAGCACCTACCACAAAGAACGGCGGGAAGATGGTTTCGTGCCAACCGGGTAAGATACCGGCTGAGAAGTCCGTGGATACGATAGAGTGAACGGCGATTACCAAAGGCATTGCCAAACCACCTAAAATAGCCAAAGCATCTTCAAATTTACGCCATTTGTCCATAGAACCTACCCAACCGAAACTCATAGCGTTAAAGATTTTGCGCTTAAGTCCTTTGGAACGATCACGGACCGTAGCAAAGTCAGGTAGCATACCTATGTACCAGAAAATAGCTGAAGTAGTTAAATATGTTAAGATAGCAAACACATCCCATAATAAAGGTGAGTTAAAGTTAACCCATAATCCGCGTGAATTAGGTCCGTATGGAAAGATAAAGATTTCATCCCATGGACGACCAACGTGAATAGCAGGGAACAAACCGGCTGCCAATACGGCAAATACGGTCATTGCCTCTGCGGCACGGTTGATAGACGTACGCCATTTTTGGCGGAATACCAATAAGAATATTGAGAAGGCTGTTCCGGCGTGACCAATACCAATCCACCAAACAAAGTTGATAATTGCCCAGCCCCAAGGCACTTGGTTGTTGTTACCCCATACACCGATACCTTTACTTATGGTTAACGGCACAAAATAACCCAGACCTACTGCCATCAAAACAAAAAATACGGCAAACGCAAGCCACCACCACAAAGGGGCTTTTTCTTCTTGCGACTTTAATATATCCCGGGTAATATCTCCATAGGATTTATTCCCCAATATTAATTCGCCTCTGACATCTTTTTTATACATAATTGAATAATTTTAGTTTTTAAGCTTCAGTTTTGTGTTCTTCATCTTTATTTCTAACCTTGGTCATATAAACCACGCTAGGTAAAGTTTTCAGTTCTTCCAATAGTCCGTAAGAACGTTCATCTTGGAACAATTTGATAATACGGGCATCTGCCATATTTGTATCGCCAAAGACTATAGCGTTAGAAGGACAAGCTTGTTCACAAGCCACTTCTATTTCGCCGTCACGCAACTCTCTGCCTTCTGTTTTGGCTTTGAGTTTGCCTTCTTGAATTCTTTGAACACACAAAGTACATTTTTCTACCACACCACGTTGTCTTACAACAACATCAGGGTTAAGAACCATACGTTTAACTTCATCGTTAAACAAGTAGTTGTAATCACCACCTTCAACAAAGTTGAACCAGTTAAAGCGTCTTACTTTGTAAGGACAGTTGTTCATACAGTAACGTGTTCCGATACAACGGTTGTACGCCATGGCATTCAAACCTTCATTAGTATGCGGTGTAGCAGCTACCGGACAAACATTTTCACAAGGAGCGTTGTCACAGTGCTGACACATAACCGGTTGGTGGAATACTTCCGGATTATCTTCTACTTCCGAATATAATTTTTCTTCTTTACTTGAGTAGTAACGGTCAATACGCAACCAGTGCATATTACGACGTCTGCGGATTTGCTCTTTACCGACAATCGCAATGTTATTTTCTACTTGACAAGCAATAATACAGGCGCTACAACCGGTACATTTGTTATAATCGATTGCCAATCCCCAGTGGTGTCCGGGATAGTCTTCGGGATTATAACCGTTTTTGTACAAGTTGACATGCTCTAATTTATCTTTGAAGAAAACGTGTTTTTCGTTACCCGAATGCTTGTCTTTTTGCCAAGCAGCTAAAGTAGTTTCACGAGCGATATCTTCGCCACGTCCTTCCATGGTATCATGCGTTTGAGTTTGTGCCAACGGATAAGTTTTTCCGGTTTTGGTAATTTCAATCGCAATACCGCTAAATTGACGATGCCCGTCTTTTTCACCAACAAATCCTGCTGCATTGGCACCACCAACTTGGTCGGCAACCGGTCCGGCAGCTGTTCTACCGTAACCTAATGCAATACCTATAGTTGAAGTATCTTGTCCGGGTTGAATTAGAACAGGTAGTTCAACTTCATAATCGCCGGCTTTTACTTTTAAGACTTCTTCTTGGTGCCAACCTTTTTCTTTCGCCGTTTTAGGCGCAACAGTAATATAATTATCCCAAGTAGCTTTTGAAATAGGATCAGGCATTTCTTGTAACCAAGGGTTGTTTGCCATCAATCCGCTACCGATACCGACTTTTTCATATACAGCCAACTGCATGCCGGAAGGTTTGGTAAATTCGGTTATCTTAGCTTCGTTTTCTTTGATATAAGTTGCATTAAATGTAGGCGCTTCACCTGTTACGGCTACTTCATACACACCGTCTTGCAAGGCTTTGTTCCAACCTGAAGTAAAGTCTATAATGCTTTGCGATTCTGTGGCTGTACTATCTTGTTGTTTGGCTTGATCGCCTTCGGCAACAATTTCTTTTTTGGCTAAAACGTTTTCCAGCCAGTATTTTTTCATATAATCATAGTACGTACCTGATACGCCTGCCCATTTCATAAAGCTTTCTTGAGCTTGGCGGGTATCCCATAATTTGTTGATGGCAGGTTGTCCTAAACTGTACATACCGGTAACGGGCTCAGCGTCTGACCATGATTCCAAGAAATTGTTATCCGGTAAAACGTACTGAACATTTTTGGCGGTTTCATCAACTTTATCAGTCAAAGCAATGCTCAAAGGCACTTTTTTGATAACAGCTGCTTTTTTATCAGGTTTGTGACAATTATAAACAGGGTTGGCGTTATAAAAAATAACTGCACCTGCTTTACTGTCTTTCATAGCGGTAAAAGCTTCGTGGATTTTTTCGTCACGTCCTTGTTTCAATAAAGTTTCACGAGTAAAGTCAATGGTTTTACCATAGTTACCCAACATATTATTGATGCTATTAACGATAGCTTGAATGCTAGCGTCATTAGTACCGGATACAACGAGTGATTGTCCTTTGTTAGCAACCAAATCTGTAGCCATTTTTTTGACATCAATCTCGCAAGGCAACTCTTTAATCATTTCACCACCTGTTTGCGATGCAATGGCGTTGTGCAATTTTATTAAAAGTTTTTTCTCTTGTGCGGGTTTGATAAACTGGCGATAATCGGCGTTACTACCGGTTAAGCTCATCAATGTTTCGTATTGATAATGACGAGACATTTCAGTTTGTCCGTTAGTCAAATCACGTGTTTTGGCGTAATCAGCCGCAAACTGTACCGGAGACAACCAAGTACCCAAGAAATCGGCATTAAATCCTGCTATCACTTTGGCTTTATCAAAATGATAAGCGGGAATACCTGCTTTACCGAATGTAGCCTCGTTGGCAGCAATCATTGCCGAATAAGATACAGGGTCAAAATACACAACTTCGGCAGTCGGGTATTTGGCTTTGAAATCTTCAAATAATTTTTTAGTAGTCGGGCTTGTTACGGTAGATGCAAAAATGACTATCTTTTGACCTGCTGCAGCAATTTCACCTAATTTTTTAGTGATTTCAGCATCAGCTTTATCCCAACTTGTTTTTTTGCCGTTTTTGAGCGGGTATTGTAATCTTGCCGTATCATACAAGTCTAATACAGCCGCTTGAATACGGGCATTGGAACCACCTTGTGTGATTTTGGACAATTTGTTACCTTCAATTTTGATAGGACGACCGTCACGTACTTTTACTACTACAGCGGCATAATCGTCCGGTGTAGAAATGGTTGTAGCATAGTGATTGGCAATACCGGGCGTAATATCAGCCGGACGTTGCAAAAACGGAATAGCTTTGCGAACCGGTTGTTGACAACTGGTTGCTGCAACGGCATAAGCCGTAGAAAAACCTAATAATTTTAAGAAATCTCTACGGTTTGAAACATACTTGTTTTTTATTTCGTCCTTAGAAAGTCCGTCGGTCGGAAACTCAATCGATGGCTCGATGGTTTCGTTATTTTTAACGCTTTCTAATTCTTCTAAACTTCTCCAATATTTTTTCATCTGTATATGTTTTATACCTTTATATTATTATTAATAGTGACAAGATGAACAATCGGCACCGCCGATTTTGTCAACTGTAATTTTATCAATACCTTGTTTTTCTTTCATTTCCTTAAACTTGTAGTGCTTGTAGTAAGGATTTGAAGTGTCAATACCACGCTTACGGTGACAATCCAAACAGAAATCACCCATGGCAAATTCTTCGTACTCAACTACACGGTTCATTTTTTCAACCGGTCCATGACATTCTTGACATTCAACCTTTCCTGCTTGAACGTGTTGTGCATGATTGAAGTAAACATGATCCGGTAAGTTGTGAACTTTTACCCATTCAATAGGCTTTGCTGGTTTGTCATACTGCATAGTTTGCGGATTATATCCCAAGTAATCATAGATTTTAGCAATTTCTTTCTTACCAGAAACACTACCCTCTTTTACTTGTGTATGACAGTTCATACAAACATTCAAACTAGGCACACCGGCATGTCGGCTTGTACGTGCATCAACGTGACAATATTCACAATCAATACCGTTTTGAGTTGCATGCACTTTGTGCGAGAACCAAATAGGCTGCACCGGTGCATAACCCTGTTGACGGCCTAAGGCACGCGCTTCGGTATAACCGATTTTACCCATGTACAATACAGCCAACAATGCAACCAGTTTCATCACTTTGGGGGCTTTGCAATTCTTACGGCGTCCCATAAAGGTGACCAAAAGAAAAACAACCAATGCAATGATAAATGGCACCGTATTGTTACCGGGACCAAGACCTAGAAAATCCTTATCGATTTTGTCATAATCACCATGACCGGCAGCCTTTGCAAAAGCCGAAAACGTAACCGATAAAAACAAGAGCATCATCAACCCGATTCTAGAAATCGAATTAATAGTCGTAAACATCCTTCTTTTTTTCATAAGAGTTAAATTATGTTAATTTTCCTTAAAAATTTTATTGTGCCAAAGATAGAGAAAAAAATGACATTTGTACATAAAACCATGTTATTTATAATCATTCTAAATAACAAAGTGTAAATAGAGAACTTTCAAAAAAAATTAGTATTTTTGCTATAAATTAATAATAATAAAATGAAAAAGCTTCTAAAAATTACATTTAGCATATTATTCGTAATAATTATTACACTTATTGCTATACCATATTTCTTTAAAGATGATATAGAAAAATTCATCAAAGAAGAGATTAACAACAATATAAATGCAAAGCTTGATTACGATGATGTTTCCTTATCATTGTTAAGTGATTTTCCCAACTTACATGTTAAAATAAAAAATATCCGCGTAGATGGTATCAACGAATTTGCAAAAGTTCGTTTGGCACAAATTGACAATTTCAACATGAGTTTGAATGCAAAAAGATTGTTTTTTGAGAAAGATTTGGAAATAAAAAAAATCGGTGTAGATGGTGCCAATATAAATGTATTAGTATTAAAAAACGGGAAAGCTAATTATGATATAGCCAAACCGGATTCTACACAAACTCAAGGTCCGGAGAAAAAATACGAGGTCAAATTAAAATCGTATTATCTTAAAGACACCAACATCAACTACGACGACCAATCACTTGGAATGAAGTTGAAAATCAACAACTTAAACCATAATGGAACCGGTGTTTTCAATGATAAATCATATCATTTGACCACCCACAGTCAAATGGACACATTAGATGTTCTTTATGACAAGATACATTATTTAAATAATGTCAAAACACAATTAGATGCCGGCATTTTGATTGAAAATGATTTTTCAAAATTCAGTATTCAAAAAGCTACAGCTTCTCTTAACGATTTGGAATTGTTGTCAGACATGGTGATTGAACTCAAAGGTGATGACATCGGAATGGATATAAAATACCGCACCAAAGAAAACAGCCTGAAAAAATTACTTTCTTTAGCACCGAAAACTTATATACCGGACATGAAAGGCTTGAAAACCAACGGGAAAGCTATTTTAATAGGATTTGTCAAAGGTATTTATAACGACAAAAATTATCCTTCCTTTGGTGTCAATTTTGACATCAAAAACGGGTATATCAAATACCCTGATTTACCACAGTCTGTCAAAGATATAAATGTAGTCACTAAAATAAATTTTCCGGGTGGCAGTGATTTGGACCGAACGATTATTGCTATGCCTAAAATTCATTTTAACATAGCCGGCAATGCGGCGGATGGTAAATTATCCGTGATGAACCCTATGACCGATACTTACATTGACACCTATTTTAAATCTAAAATGGATTTGGCACAAATTAAACAGGCTTTGCATCTTCGCGAAATAAAAAAACTATCAGGTATTTTAGATGCTGATGTTAAACTGAAAGGGCGTAGTTCTGCGATTGAGAAACAAGAATTTAACAAATTTGATGCTGCCGGACATTTTAATTTGTCCGGTATGGAATACGCTTCCGATTCTTCAGCTTATGCCGTTAACATCAGTAAAGCCAAGGTTAATATCACTCCTCAAGCTCTTGAAGTTCAACAATTTAGTTCAAAAGTTGGTGACAGTGATTTTGATATTAACGGAAAGGTCACCAACTATATCACATATTTTTTGAAGGAAAATCAAGTTTTGAATGCAAATTTTAACATGCACTCCAACTATATCAATCTGAATGAATTCATGACGGATGAGGAAGACAGCTCTACTACTGAAAAATCACAAGACAGCTTGATAAAGATACCAAAGAATTTGGACATTATTTTCAATGCATCGGCAGACAAAGTCCGCTATAAAGATATGGACCTAAACGACCTGAAAGGAACCATTGTTGTAAAAGACCAAAAAGCCGGATTGCAGACTGTTTTGGCTAAAGCTTTCGGAGGTAATATCAAACTTAACGGTTCTTATGACACATCGAGTGATGTTGCCAAAACCGCTATGAGTGTCAAAATGGAACAAGTAGCTATCAATCAAACAGCCAGCAAAGTCAGCATGTTACAAAACTACACACCGGCTTTGCAAAAGATAAATGGCGATTTGTTCACAGATTTTCAGATGGCTGTTGACTTGGACAATAAGATGAATCCGGATTTTAAAACTTTGGGTGCTGCCGGTATTTTCAAAACAAACACCATCAATGTCAGTGGTATTGATGTAATTAAAAACATTGGTAAAATGCTAAAAATCAATGCACTTGACAATCCTAAGATAGATAAAGTAAAGGCACAATTTGAAGTAGAACACGGAACGATGCATATTAAACCTTTTGATTTTAAGCTCAATAATATTTCATCAAATCTGGGCGGTTCTGTAAGTGCTG
>JALVLX010000179.1 GCA_027032855.1 Flavobacteriales bacterium
GGTAAAAATGTAAGGCGGTTTGAAAAGTTTTTTGAGCCAGACGGGCTTGATTCATCTTATCCGGTTCGGCTTTGTTGATGACAATCATATCCGCCATTTCGATAATACCGCGTTTGATACCTTGCAACTCGTCGCCGGCACCGGCTAGTTTTAAAAGCAGAAAAAAATCAACCATGGAGTGTGCAATGGTTTCGGATTGGCCAACGCCTACGGTTTCAATAATAATACGGTCAAAACCGGCTGCTTCGCAGAGTAAAATGGTTTCACGTGTTTTACGTGCAACACCGCCTAGATTATTGCCTGAAGGGCTGGGACGTATAAAAGCATTTTGATCTCTAACCAAAGTTTCCATGCGGGTTTTATCTCCCAAAATACTACCTTTGGACAGACTACTGCTGGGGTCAACGGCTAAAACAGCCACTTTATGTCCTTGTTTGGTGTATAATTTTCCAAGACTTTCAATAAATGTACTCTTTCCAACTCCCGGTACGCCTGTAATACCAATTCTAACTGAGTTTTCAGTATAAGGCAAGCATTTTTTGATAATTTTTTGACCCAAATCAAAATGTTTCGGGTTACTGCTTTCAATCAGGGTAATGGCTTTGCTTAGCGCAACCTGATCGCCTGATAACAATTTGGTTACTAACTCGTCAACGTCCGGCAATGCACGTTTTTTTTGAATTTTTTCAATCAAATGCCTATTAAGACGTGGTGTGTCAGAAACGCCTTTGACTTCTTGTAGAGCTGATTTTTTTTCAGGTTTTTTCATACAAATGCTAAAATTACGATAATCTGTTTAAATAAGCAAAAACTAAATCGTTTATAGGTGCTGAAAATCTAATGACTTTATTAGTATTTTTGTTTGATAGCCAAAAGCGTATTTTTTTTTTGGAATAGTCTTTGTTTATGTCAAGGTAAAATAATTCTATTATGAAACGATTGTTAATCTTATCCTTTCTTTTATTTCTTTTTATACCGATTTTCTCTCAAGATGTAGCATATAAATCCGGAGAGCATTTTAAGTTCAAAATCCATTACGGTTTTTTTAAAGCCGGATATGCTACTTTGGATTTGAAAAGAGGCGTTTTTCAGGGCAAATCTTTGTTTCATGCAATAGGCAAGGGGTGGACAACCGGTATGTCCAGTTGGTTTATGGATGTTGATGACTTATATGAAAGCTATTTTGATGAAGAAGGAAGACCTTATCATTTTATAAGAAAAATAGATGAAGGGGGTTATACTTTGGATAAAGAATTGCTTTTTGATCATGAAAAACAAAAAGTATTGGTTATCAATAAAGAGAAAAATACATCAAAATATTATAAAACCAGACAGCAAATTTTTGACATGGTTTCGGTGTTTTATTATTTGCGAAATTATGATGTGTCATCATTAAGCCCCGGCGATGCCATAAGTGTGAAAATGTTTTTTGATGAAAAAGTTTATCCGTTTAAGTTAAAATATCTCGGTAAAGAAGTTTTGGACACTAATGTAGGTGAAATTCATAGTTTAAAATTCCGTCCTTTGGTTCAATCCGGCCGTGTTTTTAAAGAAAATGAAAGTTTGACCATTTGGGTAAGTGATGATCAAAACAAGATCCCATTATTGGTAAAAGCTAAATTATTAGTGGGGTCTCTCAAAGCAAGCTTAATCGAATACAAAGGGGTGAAGTATCCTATAAATTTTGCTGATTGATTATTTAGTAGCAAGTAGCTTGGGTTGATGTGCTTTGGTGTGTTTAAATTGGGAATTGATAATCATTTTTTCTTTAACCATAAAAATCTGAATTCAGCAACTCCTTCATTTTTTCAAATTATAATCCGGTCATTTCGGTACAATTTTGCTCATTCTTCGCAAAACTACTCAATGACCAATTAAATCGAAAATCTATTATATAACTTAAACTTCAATATTTTGAATATCGAACAAGGATTAATCCCGACATTCATCGGGACAGGCTGATTTAAGATTTTAGAAGTACTGTTTAAAAAAACTTCTAAAATCGACGTTCCTTGATCGGTGTTCGGTGTTTAATTTTACAAAAATAATTTATAATATTGAAAATTAAAGTTATACCTAATAAGATATGCGCCACCGAATAGAGAAACTGAAATCTGAAATCAACAACTCCTTCACTTCCTCAAATTGTATTCAGCTAGTTTTTAATATCTTTGCAATTTCAATTTAATTTTGATTGATATGCAAAAACTCAATTTTCCGGAATATGATTTCAAACTCAAAAAACATAACGGAAAATGGCAGATTTTTGATCCTGTTCGGAAGAAATATTATGTTTTGACCCCTGAGGAATGGGTGCGTCAGCATACTTTGCATTATTTGATTACGGATAAAAAATATCCGGTTCAGTGGATAGCCGTTGAGAAAGAATTGCAAATCAATCAAACCAAAAGGCGTTTTGATATAGTTGTTTTTAACCGGCAAATGACCCCGGAAATATTAGTGGAATGTAAAGCGCCGAATGTTGCGGTAACCCAAAAAACCTTTGATCAAGCCAATCAATACAATTGGTTATTAAAAGCGCCATATTTATTTTTGACAAATGGATTGAAACATTATATTTGCCAAATTGATTTTGAAGCCAATCAATTCAAATTTTTAAAAGAATTACCGGAAAACCACCGATGAAAATAGCTGTTGTTATCTTAAACTGGAACGGACAAGACTTACTTGAGCAATACTTACCTTCTGTTGTTAAACATTCTCAAGAAGCAGACATTTATGTGATAGACAATGCTTCTACAGATGATTCGGTTACGTATTTGCAAGAAAATTTTCCCGGCGTAAAATTAGTACAATTAGACGAAAATTACGGGTATGCCGGTGGTTATAATCGCGGCTTGAAGTATATTGATGCCGATGTTTATGCCTTGGTCAATTCCGATATTGAAGTAACTAAGGACTGGTTGCGTCCTGTTATTGAAAGTTTCGAAAACGAACCGGAAACAGTGGTGGTTCAGCCCAAGATAAAAGATTTTAAAGACAAAAAAATGTTTGAATATGCCGGTGCGGCGGGTGGTTATCTTGATTTTTTCGGTTATCCGTATTGCGATGGAAGGATACTGTTTACGGTAGAAGAAGACAAAGGTC
>JALVLX010000180.1 GCA_027032855.1 Flavobacteriales bacterium
GTTTTGCCTGACAGAATCAAATCCAGATTGTCTATACTTGTTGGTACAATGATGCTGTCTAAATCTGTTAAACCGCTCAAATAGTGTGATAAACCTAAGTGTTCGCCTTTGGCTTCATCAAAATAATCTTTGAATTTTGGTTTACGCATGTCAAATTCCAGTAGCACGGTTTTCTTTTTGCTGATGGCTTGTGCAACTGCTAAATTTGAGGTTACAAATGTTTTTCCTTCACCTGAAATACTTGAGGTAATCAAAATTGAATGAGACTGATTGCGAACAGGGAACATAAATCTCAAAGCAGACCGTAAGGACCGGAACGATTCTGATACGATATCGTGAGGGTATTTTAAAATCGGTAAATTACCTTTTTTCTCTAAATGGTAAACTTGTCCTATGATGGGTGTTTCCGTCAGATTTTCTACATCTGAAATATCATGAATTTTATTGTCTAAGAAGAAAAGCGCAGTGATGATTAGTGCCGGTAATAAAAGCCCTAAAAATAAGGCTACCAGAAAGTTTATTTCCCGGTTAGGGGCAACCGGTTTTTGACCGACATCTTTAGCGTTGTCAATAATTTTCAAATCAGATACATTTGAAGCTTTAACAATACCGGCTTCGTTACGTTTTTGCAACAGGGTGTTGAATATTTCTTGTTTTAAATCGTACTTGCGTTTAAGACTTAAAAGAATTTGTTTTTCTTCGGGCAATTTGTTGATTTGGGCATCAATTTTTCTGATTTTACTATCAATTAATGCCATTTCCTGATCGAGTGTATGAAGTGCTGAGTTGACCGTTTGAAGTAGAGACTGACGCAAAGATTCTATTTCTAAATCCACACGTTTGATAACTGGAGAATCCGGTTGAAAATGGGTTAATTCATTTTTTCGTTGAACGGCTAATTGCGTTATCTTTCCTACTTTTTCAATAATTGTAGGGTCGTCAATTCCAACAACCGTAGGGGCGGGAATGTTTTCGTAATTAGTTTTATTGTTGAGGTATTCGAGCAATTGTTCGTAATACAGTTTTTTTAAGGTAATGTTGCTTTTGGTTTGATCCAATCCGGATACTTTCTCAAACAATTTGGAAGTAGGATCATCAAGATTTAGAATGGTTCGGTTGCTGATAAAATCTTTCAATTCACTGGCTGCTGCCGATAAATCTTTACGGATTGTTTTTAGGGTAGAATCAATAAATTTAATGGTATTTATTGCATATTTGTTTTTATCGTCCAGAATTTGTTGTTGAAGCAAAGTTGTTGTTGTGTTGAGATAATCGGCAAGTTCAGCTTTGTTTTGTCCGCGTAATTTTAAGACTAAGATTGATGAATTTTTATTTTTGTTTTTTACATCCAGGCGTTCTTTCATGTTGGAAACCTCTTGGTTAAAATCTTTTAATGTCAGGACATAAACATCCGATTTGTCAAACAACACGTTGGTGTTTCGCTGAAAGGTTCCGGATAAAAATCCCAGATTGACGTGTTCTCCGAAATTGAAAATTTTGTTTACCGGTTGTACGGCAGATGATTTTGATATATTGTCTTGATAATTATATAAAGTAGCTTGATTTTCTTCCGTTTGAAAATTGAGTTGAAATTGTTGATCGTTTAATATTTTTATTTCAAAAGGGATATTAATGGCTTGCCATGCCTCATTGTCCGGTTGAAAAATAAAAGGGCTGTTTTTGTAAATGTCAATTAAATAGTATTTACCTTTTTTCTTATAAGAAATATAGCTTTTTAATTTTTTTACAACTTTTTCGTTGTGTGTCCGGGATTTAAAAGTTGTGGTAATCAGATTAACCTTATCGCTGACGCCTCCCCAGTTAAAAACCAAACTCATATTGGACGTAAAAAACGGGTTATTTTCATCTTTGATGGTGACATAACTGTCCAATTCGTATATGTTTTGTTTGTGCAAGTTGATATAATAAGCTATTCCTAAAGCAATTAATATGGTTGCGACAAACCATTTCCAGCCGGCTAACAGTCTTAATAATAACTGTTTAAAATCAAAAGAAAGTTCTTCATTATCAAAAGAAAACTGATTGTCGGTATTCATAAAAATTATTTTACGTATTTACTAAATAATATAATAGTTGTAATCAATGACAGTGCAGAGATGGTTGCGGAAATACTTTGCTGTAAGGTTGTGCCCGTTCCAAGTGTTTTTTGGCGTAATGGCGGCACGTAAACAATATCGTTGGGACGGACATAAAAATATGGGGAATTAATGACGTTGCTGTCGGTTAAGTCTAAAGTTTGTTTTACCAGTTTGTTTTTTTCACGTCTCATGACCACAATACCTTTACGGTTACCAACCAAAGAGATGTCTCCGGCACCTCCGAAAATATCAAACAAAGTAGGTCGTTCTTTATATAGAATGCCGGTTCCCGGACTTTTTACTTCACCCAAAACCGTGTAAGGAATACCGGCAAGTTTTACTTTAATAAAAATATCATCTAAACTTCTGAATTGTTTGGACAAAAGTTTTTTCTTGATGGTTTCTTTAACTGCTTCAAAAGTTTTGCCTTCCACTTGAATTTTATCAATCACCGGCAATTCAATAAAACCTTGATTGTCAACAATATACCCTTGAAAGTACATGGTGCTTTGTGAATTGGAGTTGTTTGTTGTAGTGTTTCCTTGTACTTTAAACAGGCGTTCAATGGTTTTGTTTCCGGATTTTATATCGATATATAAAATATCACTTTTTTGAATTTTATATGCGGTTGTGTCAATTTCATTTTTCGGCAAATTGTCTTGTACATATATGATGTTTTTATATGGCACACAAGAACTTGCAAAGAGCATTAAAATAATTCCTATAACAAAAACAGGATGTTTTTTCATAAATGTAATATTAGATTAACAGTTACTTAAATAATTTACAAATATAAAACAAATTCTTTTTGTTTCAGGTTATTTTTATTGCGTAATTGAATATCATAGAAATAGGGGCTTCCGGCACTTTTTTTGTTTCTTTTTTTGTGACTGTTATTCCAAATCGGGATATAAAAAATCATTATATGGAAAACGTTTGACATGAATTTTTCTTACTTCATTATATAATGTATCTTTTAAGCTGTCAATATTGATTTTTTGTACGGCAGATATAAAAACAACCGGTTTGCCGGTTTTGGCCAACCATGTTTTTTGTAGTGCATCAATTTTATTTTCCGGTATTTCAGGTAGCAAATCAACTTTGTTGAATACAATAACAGCCGGTTTGTCGGTGGCTTTAATTTCTGACAAAATTTGCCGGACGGTTTGCATATGTTCTTCAAAATTGGGGTGAGAGATATCAACCACGTGAATCAACAGGTCGGATTCTGTTACTTCGTTAAGTGTTGATTTGAAAGATTCTATCAGTTGGGTTGGCAATTTGCGGATAAAACCGACAGTGTCAGTAAGCAAAAAGGGGATATTATGCACGACGATTTTTCTTACGGTTGTATCCAAGGTTGCAAACAATTTATTTTCGGCAAACACGTCAGATTTGCTCAACAAATTCATCAATGTACTTTTGCCCACATTGGTATATCCTACCAAAGCGGCTCTTACCATTTTTCCTCTGTTTCCTCTTTGTGTTGCCATTTGCTTATCAATAGCCTTCAGTTTCTTTTTAAGCAGAGCTATTTTGTCACGAATAATCCGGCGGTCGGTTTCTATTTCGGTTTCACCGGGTCCCCGCATACCAATACCACCACGCTGACGTTCCAAGTGTGTCCACATTCCGGTAAGTCTCGGTAATAAATATTCGTATTGTGCCAATTCAACTTGTGTACGGGCATAAGAAGTTTGTGCCCTTTGAGCAAAAATATCTAGAATTAACCGGGTACGGTCAATAATTTTAACCTGTAAAATTTTTTCAAGATTTTTTTGCTGGGCCGGAGACAACTCATCGTCAAAAATAACGCTATCAATTTCTCTTTCTTCTACAAAAGTTTTAATCTCTTGTAATTTTCCTGATCCTAAAAAAGTTTTAGGGTTTGGTTTACTCAAATTTTGAACAAAAGTTTTTAAAACCGTTCCGCCGGCAGTTTCTGCCAAAAATGCCAATTCCTTTAAATATTCTTTTACTTTTTCGGCAGATTGATATTGGTTAATTATACCTATTAAAATTACTTTTTCGTAAAATTTTTCTTTTTTTTCAAACATTATTCTATTTATTGTTAAATAATTCTTTTTTACTGCTGATTTACCAAATTTTTTTTTTATTTTTGGCTCAATTATTAAAATAACAAAGTTATGAAAAGAAACAATTACTTTATATTGTTTGCGCTACTATTTGTTTTCTCAACTGCAAATATTCGCGCACAACATGTTGATGCCGGGCCGGATCAAACTCTTTGTAATGGTGAAACGGAAGTAACGCTACACGGAGATATTAGTAATGTTCTTACCGGACGTTACCGTGTAGAAGGTATTCCTTTCAACTGGATACCTATAGATTCCACCGCTCAAGATGTTATGATTACCAATTCCGGAACAACAACACCTTTGAGAATTGATGACAGATACAGTGATGCGATTGATTTACCATTTCCTATTACTTTTTATGGAAACACTTACGACAAAATTGTTGTAGGTTCTAATGGTGACATCATTTTCGAACCTAGCATTGCTACAACTTATGATGAATGGTTTATAGCCCCCTCACAATCAATTCCCGACCACACACTTCCTTACTGGGATGGTACCAGTTTGTCATTTGCTTCGATAATGGGAGCTTATCATGACATAGATATAGGTGTATCAAATCCTTTAGAAGAATTAAAATATATGACTGTAGGAACGGCACCTAACCGTAAGTTTGTAGTTATTTATAAAGATATTCCGCAATTTAGTTGTAACAATCTTTTAACCAGCCAAGAGATTGTTTTCAACGAAAGTGACTCGTCTTTTGAAGTTCATTTAAAAGAAAAACCACTTTGTAGTTCTTGGAATGGTGGTCTAGCTGTTGTAGGTGCGCAAAATGAAGAATTAACTCCCGACACTTGTGGTAATTATCCGGGTGATGCAACAAGTCCTACTTTGCCTAACAGAAATACAGGTGCTTGGGATATTGTGATGCCTGAAGCTTACAAATTTGTACCTGATGCCAATGCTACTGTTAGCTGGTATGATGATAACCGGAACCTTGTTGGTACAGGTACAGATGTTACCGTTCCTATAAACCAAACTACAACTTATACAATGGAAGTGTCTTTTGAAGATTGTCATGGCAATACATTTGTTGAAGTAGATGAAGTTACTGTTACCAGAATTCCTTTACCTACTTTATCTTTATCTCAAGAAATAAGTATTTGTAACGGTGATACAAAAATATTAGATGGTACCGTTCAAAATCCTTCTGATTATACCAACATCTCTTATGAATGGGTAGATTATTCCGGTAATAGTTTAAGTACTGACCCAAAATTAACAATTACCAGTGGCGGAACCTATACGTTAAATGTAACACTTGAAGGTACTTGTACCTCAAGCTACTCGGTTAATGTAACCCCCTATCAATATGGATGTACCATTCCTAATGCAATTTCTCCTAACGAAGATGGTAACAATGATCAATGGTACCTTAACTTTTTGTCAGAAACAACCGGTATAGACAAAGTTGAAATTTTTGATCGTCGCGGTGTTTTGGTTTACGACAAAGCAGATTATGTCGATGAATTTGTTGGAAAAAATAATGATGGTAAAGACTTACCTTCAGCTACATATGTTTATGTTATCAAGCTGAAAGATGGTAAAAAACTATCCGGATGGTTATATATTACAAGATAAAAAACTAATTGACTATGAAAAAAATAATATTAAGTATTGTAGGATTTATTTTCCTTTCATTAGGAACAATCCAAGCACAACAGTTGCCACATTATACACAATATATGTATAATATGAATATTTTGAATCCGGCTTATGCCGGTTCCAGAGGACCGGAAGTTATTTCTTTTGGAACACTTTACCGCAATCAGTGGTATGATGCTCCGGGAAATCCTAAAACTCTAACCGCCAACGTTCATGGTGCATTCAATTTAACCAACGGTGCAGGTCTTTCGTTTATCAATGACCAATTCGGACCTGTAAAACAAAGTTTAATTACAGTTGATTATTCTCATACTTTACATTTCAAAAAAACGCATTTAGCTTTTGGATTGAAAGCCGGAGTTAATTTATTTAATGTAAATGATGATTTTCAACTTGTTCACCCTAACGACCCGCTTTTGTCTGATGGTTTAAAAGACACGAGATTTAATCTTGGCGCCGGTTTATTTTACTACGGTGACAATTATTATTTGTCAGTTTCCGCACCCAACTTCTTGCCTAGCAAATACAATGGCGGTGACGGATACAACGCAAAAGATGAGACACACATGTTTGTTGCCGGAGGTTATGTGTTTTCATTCGGAAAAAGCTTTAAAGTTAAACCACACTTCCTATTGTATAACAACGTCAGCCAAAAAATGCAAGCTGATTTGAATTTGAACTTTTTGTTTGTCAACAAATTTGAATTCGGAACATCTTATAGAATAGATGATTCTGTTAATTTCTTATTTAATCTAAGACTATTTGACAGCTTACGAATAGGTTATGCTTACGATGTTCATTTTTCCGACATCTCTGTTTACAGCCCTATATCCCATGAGTTTTTCCTAAACTATGATTGGTCGTTCGGTAAAAAAGTTATGTTGTCACCCAGATATTTCTAAAAATTATGACTATGAAAAAATTATATATACTCATTATTTCATTAACATTAGGACTGAATGTCGCTATGGCACAAAGCACTCTTGTTAAAAAAGCAGATAAATATTACAGCCGCTTACAATACGTAAAAGCTACTGAAACTTACGAAAAAGCAATAGCAAACGGTGATGCCGATGATCATGTTTATCAAAACATCGCTGATGCATATTATCAAATTTTTGACACTAAAAATGCAGAAAAATACTATGCAATTTTAGCTACAAAATCTGATGATCCGGAAGTATTTTATCGTTATGCACAAATGTTGAAAGCTAACGGTAAATATGAGCAAAGTACACCTTGGATGGAAAAATTTGCCAACATGAAACCGGCTGATCACCGTGCTATGAAATTTAGAGAGATGCCAAATTATTTGCCTAGAATTTTGGAACGGGGTAAAGATAAATTTGTTGTTAATGAAATGCAAAACATCAATACAGAATATTCTGATTTTGATGCGCAACTTAACAAAGGCAAATTATATTTTGTATCTGCTCGCGACACAAGAGGTAAAATCTACGAGTGGGACAAACAACCATTCTTAGATATTTATCAAGCTGATTATAAAGATGGTACTGTTAGTAATATCGAAAAACTTCCCGGTGATGTAAACACTAAATATCACGATGGGACATTTGCTATTTCACCTGACGGTAAAACCATGTACTTTACCAGAGATAATTATGCTGACAGAACCTATAAAACAGATACAACCGGTATCAGCCGTTTGAAATTATTCTCTGCAAAATTGATTAACGGAGAATGGACTGATATTCGTGAATTACCATTTAATAATGATAACTATTCAGTAGGTCATCCTGCTGTAAGTCCTGACGGCAAAAAATTATATTTCTCGTCCGATATGCCGGGTGGATTAGGACAGTCTGACTTATACGTTGTTGATATCAAAAGAGGTCGTAACAATTTTGGTAACCCTGTTAATTTAGGACCAAACATCAACACTGAAGGACGTGAAAGTTTTCCTTTTATCAGCAAAAAAGGCGATTTGTATTTCTCTTCTGACGGTCACTTAGGTTTAGGTGGATTAGATGTATTCGGTTGTAGAAATGTTGACGGCAAATTCTCAAGACCAAGAAACCTTGGTGTACCTTTAAATAGTGGAAAAGATGATTTTGCTATTTATATTGACGATGATACCAAAGACGGTTTTATCTCAAGTAATAGAAATGCTTCCAGATTAGGTGATGACAACATCTATACAATCAAAAATATCAAACCTGTTTGCGATGTTTTAATCTCCACAACCATTGTAGATGCTAAAACAGGTAAAGCTATTCCGCAAGCTTCCGTAACTTTAACAGACAAACAAGGTAACCCTATCAAAACTAAATTAACAGACAACGAAGGTCATGTTGATTTCTTGATTGAATGCGACAAAGATGTTGTGGTTGAAGCCAGAGCAGAAGAATATGAAAATAACAAAGTTAACGTGGCTGCAACTGATGATGAAGAAGTTGATGTAAAAGTTGCTTTAAATCCTATCGAAAAAATTATTACTCCTAGAGAATTGGATATCAATACCATTTACTTTGATTTTGACAAATGGAACATCCGTCGTGATGCTGCTTTCGAATTGGATAAAGTGGTTGAAGCAATGAAAAAATATGAAGATATTAAAATTCATATTGTTTCACATACCGACATAAGAGGTACAGAAAAATATAATCAACAGTTGTCAGAAAAACGTGCCAAATCTACCATGGAATATATTGTTTCAAAAGGTATAGACGCGTCCAGATTAACTGCTGAAGGTAAAGGCGAAAGTGAACCGGCTGTTAAATGTACCCGTTGTACAAAAGAACAACATCAACTTAACAGACGTTCTGAATTCCTTATAGTCACAGAAGAAAAAACCAACGAATAATCATTCGTTTACATAACAAAAAAGTCCGGCACTAGCCGGACTTTTTTGTTTTTAGGTGCTTTATAACATTAAACTTTTAACTATCAACTTTTAAAAGCGGTAAGCCTTTCTTTGCCAAGCGCAAATTCATTCCGGCTTTGCCTTGCAAACCTCCGGTGTGTATGGCTAAAATTTTACTGCCTTTCGAAAAAAAATCTTTTTTGATTAGGTCAATGATGCCATAAAGCATTTTGCCTGTGTAAACAGGGTCTAGTGGCAGGTTATGCAATATATAAGTCATATTGATAAAATCAACC
>JALVLX010000181.1 GCA_027032855.1 Flavobacteriales bacterium
TTTTCATATCTGCCAACTTGAAAGCAATTGCTTGATGATACGAAATAGGTTTACCAAAAGCTTCACGCTCTTTGGAATATTGCAAAGCACGCTCATAGGCACCTTGCGCAATACCCAAAGCTTGAGCCGCTATACCGATACGCCCGCCTGATAAAGTTTTCATGGCAAACTTAAATCCGAAACCGTCCTCCCCTATTCTGTTTTCTTTAGGCACTTTGACGTCTTGAAAAATCAAAGAGTGTGTATCGGACGCACGAATCCCCATTTTGTTTTCTTTGGGACCAATTGTAAAACCTTCCCAGCCTTTTTCAACTATAAAAGCATTGATCCCACGGTGTCCTTTTTCAGGATGTGTATGTGCAATTACTAAATATATATCGGCGGTTCCACCGTTGGTTATCCAGTTTTTGACACCATTGAGCAGATAGTAATCTCCCATATCTTTGGCAGTTGTACGTTGGTGTGTAGCATCACTACCGGCTTCAGGTTCACTTAAAGCAAACGCCCCTAATTTTTCACCTGTTGCCAGAGGTACTAAATATTTTTGCTTTTGCTCTTCAGTTCCAAAATGTTCTATACCCCAACTTACCAAGGAATTGTTGACACTGACAATAACCCCTGCAGAAGCTTCAACTTTGGATAATTCTTCCATGATATTGACATACGAGATGGTGTCCATACCGCTTCCGCCATATTTAGGATCGACCATTATGCCCATAAATCCCATTTCAGCCATTTTTTTTCGTAGTTCCGGGGGGAAATATTGTTTCTCATCTCTTTCAATAACACCGGGGAGTAATTCCAGGTTTGCAAAATCTCTTGCCGCTTCTTTTATCATTAATTGTTCTTCGGTAAGTGAAAAATCCATAAAATTTAAAATTTTTGATTAAAACTGACCAAATTTAATAAAAAAAAAGAAATATTTAGCCGGTAAATATCGTTTTTTTTGTTTTTTTTAAGCCTAAAAAATTTATTGACATAAAAAAATATCCCCCGTCAAAGCGAAGGATATTTATGAGTAAAAAACCTATAGTTAAAAAAAGCGCTTAGTCTTCGTAAGCTTCGTAAAAATTCTTTTTGGCTTGCGGAATGGCAATACCATGCAACATACCCAAATTTAACTTTGTTTTGTCTGCCAAAATACCCCATTGAAATCCTTCAGGAAACATTAAGACAATAACCATTTTATCATCTTTGAGTTCCAAAATATAGAAATCATCTAATTCCGGCAAATTTGTTTTTTTTAGAACCTTTTCCAGATATTCAGTTGCCTGATCAAAGAAAGGTACTACTTGCGGGTCTAATTGAAAACCCGTAATAGGCGTGCCTGTTCCGGTAGCCCAAATTCCGGATTCTATTAAAGCATTTCCCAAATTCTTTTTCAGATTATCAATTCCTTTATTCAATTTATCAAGATTCATATCAAATATTTTTTATTTATTAATCAAAATTTTAATTGTGTTCAACAACTTCTTCTTCATCTTTGATTTCTAACTTACCCAACATTTTAACAGCTTTTGGAATCACAATATTGTTCACTGAACCAATATTCATATTGTTTTTTTCACAGAGAAAAGAAAAAACAAACTTTTCGCCCGATACTAACGTTAAAAAGTTATCTTTCAAAGATAAAATAATCGTATCAAACGGGTAAAGCGCGTCAATATTTATCATATTTGTTTTGCCCATTTTTTTGATACGTTTAATCATCTCAACATTCATCTTTTCAAAATCTTTTTTGACAATTTTTTTGTCAGAGTGTAGTTCCAAAACTTTTAGATTATCAAATAACAAAGCACTGGCTTTATAATTCTGTCCAAGAATCTTGTACAAATCTTTCAAAGTGTCATAATACACCTTTTTTTGCTGTGCTGTAAGTTTAAATGATGAACCGAATAATCCCATAGTTTAAATTTTTAATGTTTATTAGTTTGTGTGATAGTTTGTGTAATATATTTTTATTATTTTAATCTGTATTTTTGATTGGCATCAACAAGATTATCAACCTCGACACGGACCAAATTATCAAGCAAGTTGAGATTTAATCCGGTAGTTTGGCTGATAGCTACCAAGTAGAAATAATGATATGATTCAGAAATTAATGATAAAACTATGGCAGCAACTTTTAACCAAGCAGTTTTGAGCCTACTGGCTTCTTCTGCAGGCAAATCTTTGTAAGCTTCACTTACTACCAAATCAGAGACACGATGCATCATAATAATCATGTAATCATTGGAAACTTTACGCTTAATGTGTAAAATCCCTACAAAAGTTTGCCAAGCCCAATAATTCAAATCAAAGTTTCCACCTATTGTTTTAACCACCCAATCGACTAAAGATTTTTCACGAATAGGACGTTCGCCTTCATGAAAAACTTTTCTGGTTGCTTCATTGCTAAATAAGGTGTCATAAAAATCATTTTTTATAACGTCAGCTTTAGAAGCAAAAAAATCTAAATGACTGTTCAATACTTTAATATCTTCTTCGTTTAGCCGGAGGTTTTGAGGAATATGATTTAACAATCTTTCCGTTATTTGCATTAAATTGGTTTCCATAATGTAATTTTTTAGATTAAACAAAAACTTTATTGATACGATTAATTGCGTTGTCAATATATAACAACAGTAATCCCAATTTGGAATTCTCTCCGGACAAAAGCATCAATTGCAAATTATCATTAACCCGTTTGATCACAACATACGAGTTTTTAGCTTCAATAATAACCTGGTCAGACTTTCCTCGATCAAAATTTTCAATAAAACGGTCTGTCATTGATTGCAGTGAAGCTGTTAAGGCAGCAACACGATTATCATCAGTTGTATTGATAGCTTCTAATGGCAATCCGTCTGAGTTGGCTAAAATTACCGCATCAGATTCGGTCTCTGTCAAAAGTTCCTGTAAAATACTTTTTAAATTTTTCATGTGATTTCTTTTTTATGTTTAACAACAACTCAAATAAAATAATCCAAAATCTTAAATAAAATTTTCTTTAATCAAAAGAATATCAAATTTGAGCAACTTTTCTTTCATTCAAATTTAACTATAAAAAGCTATTGAAAAAATATTAATTATCATT
>JALVLX010000182.1 GCA_027032855.1 Flavobacteriales bacterium
TAAAAAAATGAGAAAATTATTATTAGCATTATTATTCATAGGAAGTTTTACGATTAATGCACAAGACAAAAAAGAAGTAAAAGAAGGCTGGAACAACGGCGGAGACATCAGTTTAATGTTTAATCAGGCATCTTTTGATAATTGGATCAAGGGAGGTGAAAATTCGTTGGCTCTCAATGGTTTAATTAACTACAATTTCAACTACAAAAAAAACACAAGCGTTTGGGATACCAAATTGATTATGGCTTACGGATTGAGCCGTATTTCTGATGATACAAAAAAAACCGATGACCGTTTTGAGATCAATTCCGTTTACGGAAAGCAAGCTTCAAAATTGTGGTATTATTCATTTTTCGGTAATTTTAAAACCCAAATGACAGACGGTTTTGATTACAGTGTAACCCCAACAGTTTTAACTTCCAGATTATTTGCACCGGCTTATTTAAGTTTCGGACCGGGTATGTTGTGGAAAAAATCTGACAATTTGAAAGTCAATTTTGCACCTGCCACTTCAAAATTAACCATTGTTAATGATAAAACATTATCGGATGCCGGAGCTTACGGTGTTGACCCCGGTGAAAAAATGCGTTATGAATTGGGTATGGCTATTGACGGTTATTACAAATTTAATTTGATGAAAAATGTATCGATGGAAAATATGCTAGGTTTGTATAGCAACTATTTGGATCATCCCGAAAATATCGATGTAGATTACAAAATGAATATGGTCATGACCATTAATAAATATATCAGTGCCAATTTCGGCATTAATTTATTGTATGACGATAATGCGTTGCAAGATATTCAGTTAAAAGAAATTTTCGGTTTAGGATTTAATGCTAAGTTCTAAGTATCAAGTAGCGTGTAGCAAGTAACAAGTAGTAAGTGTGGTTTTTTATTTTGAACGCACTATTTGTCATTTCGAACGTAGTGAGAAATCTCAATATTCAATTGTGAGTTTTCAGTTATAGTTTCTCCACTCGTGCCTTGTTCGTTTAAAATGACAATTAAAAAATTACTAAAAAAGATCGCTAAAAAGGCGGTCTTTTTTTTATGATTAATCGACTTTTGTTGGCAACTAATGTTACGTGCGTTAAAATATCAGCTGTTTTTTGAGGTTAAGTTAATGGTTTTTTAAAAAAGATTTTTGGTATTTTATAAATATTTGTATCTTTGTAAAGTTTAAATAAAATTTTATGGTAGCTTTGTATTTGACAATTTTTGTCAGTTTGATAATAGCACTTGTTTTTTTAGTGTTGTTTCTTTCTTCTGTAAAAACAGGGCAATACGAAGATACTTACACGCCGTCTGTGCGTATGGTTTTAGATGAATTTAACGAAGAGCATCAGGAACAAACAAACGAAAAATAATTAACCAAAATCAAACTATATGGAAAAACAGAAATTTTATTACGATGACAAGATTGTAAAACTGTTTGCTTGGGCTACGGTAGTCTGGGGAGTTACAGCTTTTACAGTTGGTCTAATGGTAGCTTACTTTTACTGGTTTCCGCATTATACTGACGGAATCTCGTGGTTGAGTTACGGAAGATTGAGACCATTGCATACCAATGCGGCAATTTTTGCATTTGTCGGAAATGGTATTTTTGCCGGTGCTTATTACAGTACCCAACGTTTGCTCAAAGTGCGAATGTTTAGTGATGCTTTAAGCAAAATACATTTTTGGGGTTGGCAATTGATTATTGTTTTAGCAGCTGTTACATTACCTTTAGGTTTTACGCAAGCTAAAGAATATGCCGAATTGGAATGGCCTATTGATATTTTAGTAGCTTTAGTATGGGTAGTGTTTACAGTTAACTTAATTATGACTGTTGTCAGAAGACGTGTACGTCATATTTATGTAGCTATTTGGTTCTATTTATCAACAGCAGTTACTATTGCTATGTTGTACATTTTCAACAACTTAAGTATGCCGGCAGGTTTGCTTAAAAGTTATTCGGTTTATTCCGGTGTTGAAGATGCGGTAGTACAATGGTGGTATGGTCACAATGCGGTTGCATTCTTCTTGACGACACCTATTTTAGGTTTAATGTACTACTTTGTTCCCAAAGCGGCAAAACGTCCTATTTACTCTTATAGATTATCTATCATCCACTTCTGGACTTTGATTTTTATCTATATTTGGGCAGGACCGCACCACTTGTTGTATTCAGCCGTACCTGAATGGGCACAAGTTTTAGGGACCATTTTCTCTTTCATGTTGATATTCCCGTCTTGGGGTGGTATGATCAACGGTCTGTTGACCTTACGTGGTGCTTGGGACCGTGTACGTGAAGATCCTATCTTAAAAATGTATGTAGTAGGTATCACGTCTTACGGTATGAGTACTTTTGAAGGACCAATGTTGTCTTTCAAATCATTAAACGCAATTGCTCACTTTACCGACTGGATTGTGGCACACGTTCACGTAGGAACTTTGGGTTGGAACGGTTTTATCATTATGGGTATGCTCTACTGGATGGTACCGCGTATGTATAAAACCAAATTATATTCTAAAAAATTAGCTAATCAACACTTCTGGATTGGTACTATCGGTATTTTATTATATGTTGTACCGATGTATATTGCCGGTTGGACACAAGCATTGATGTGGAAACAATTTAATGCAGAAGGTACTTTGAAATACGGTGAATTTATGGATACCGTAACTGAAATTTTACCTATGCATTATATGCGTGCTATTGGTGGTACTTTATATTTCATCGGTTCTTTGATGTTGGTTTACAACTTGGTTAAAACCGTTAAAGGTCACACTGTTGAAGATACTGCTGACGAAGCAGCACCTTTATCACCGATTCCTGCTGCCCGTCAACAAGGTGAAGATTTCCACAACTGGCTCGAAAGACGCGGTGTTTTATTTACTGTTTTGGCTCTAATTGCTACGGCTATCGGTGGTGCGGTTGAAATTATCCCGACTATTTTTGTTGATTCTAACATTCCTAAAATTGCTTCGGTTCAACCTTATACACCGCTTGAATTAGAAGGGCGTGATATTTATGTACGTGAAGGTTGTTACAACTGTCACTCTCAAATGATTCGTCCGTTCCGTAGTGAGGTAGAGCGTTACGGTGACTATTCCAAAGCCGGAGAATACGTGTATGATCACCCGTTCCAATGGGGTTCTAAACGTACCGGTCCGGATTTATTCCGTGAAGGCGGTAAACGTCCTAACTTGTGGCATTTCAACCACATGTACGAACCCGAATCAATGATGTACGGTTCTATTATGCCTAATTATCAATGGATTGTTACCAATGATTTAGATGCTTCAGATGTTCAAGCCAAAATGAAAGCATTAAGAAGTCTTGGTACGAAACTTAAAGACGGAAAAGAGTTTTATACCGATGAGTATATTAACAATGCACCTAAATTGTTAGAAAAACAAGCTAAAGAAATTGCGGCTGACTTGGAAGCTAATAATGTTCAAACAACTGAAGCTTATGCCAAAGCATTTGGTGGTGAAAAAGTTGATTTGAGCAAAAAAGAAATCGTTGCATTGATTGCTTACTTGCAACGTTTGGGAACAGATACAACTAAAAAAGTTGCTAAAAAATAAATTATGATAAGTCACATAAAAGATTATCTGGCAGACCATCCGGGATTAAACTTTTTCGGAGTTTTCCCTATCGTATTGTTTTCCATTATCATGATATTGGTACTCATATACGTTTTTGGTGTGTCGGATAAACATATTGATGAACTTAAAAATTTTCCACTAAACGATCAAAACGATATAGATTATGGCAAAAAAGAATGAATCGGCTTTTGACAGACTATTAAAGAAACTGACCAAAGCCACACCTATAGAACAAGAAAGTTCCGTAAAATTAGATCATAATTTTGACGGTATTCAAGAATTGAACAACCCGCTACCACCATGGTGGACTGCAGGTTTCGTAATTACTGTAGTAGTTTCGGTATTTTATATTTTCTATTACACCATTCAAGGTAAAGACAGTCAGTATGACGAATTTAACCGTGAAATGGCAAAAGCTAAAGCACAAGTTGATGCTTACAAAAAAGAACACAACATTGTGGATGCTAACACAGTTACCTTGTTGACCGACAAACAAGCATTAGCAGAAGGTAAGGATATTTTCTTGAAAAACTGTGCCGCTTGTCACTTAGCAGACGGCGGTGGTCAGGTAGGTCCTAACTTGACTGATAATGCTTGGATTTACGGTTGTGATATCAAAGATGTATTTAAAGTTGTAAATGATGGCACCAGCAAAGGTATGCCGCCATGGAAAGCTTTAGGTGCTGCCAATATTCAAAAGGTAGCCAGCTACGTATTATCATTGCAAGGCACCAAACCGGCTAAACCGAAAGAAGCAGAAGGCGAACCATGTAATAAAGGATAAAACCGTTTATAAATCAATTACAATAAAGCAGTTTGAAACTCAAACTGCTTTATTTTGATTAAAAATCTTATTTAAAATGAATACAAATAACAACGAATCATTCAGAGACCATATTGGCACCATCAATGAAGAAGGTTTGCGTAATTGGATACACCCAAAAAAACCGAAAGGAAAACATTATACCAACAGAACTATATTGAGTATTGTTCTTTTAATTGGTTTTGTAGTCGGGCCTTTTATTAAGGTTAACGGCGAGCAATTTATGCTCTTTGATATTTTGGGGCGTAGATTTCATATTTTCGGAAGACCGTTTTTTCCGCAAGATTTTTATTTATTGGCCTTGGCAGCCGTTATTTCCATAGTATTTTTGGTATTGTTTACGGTTGTTTACGGTCGTATATTTTGTGGTTGGCTCTGTCCACAGACCATTTTCATGGAAATGTTGTTCCGTAAAATAGAATATTTCTTTGAAGGAGACCGGCCTAAGCAGATGAAGTTGGACAGAATGCCCTGGAACGCAGAAAAATTGAGAAAGCGTGGGCTAAAATGGGTTGTTTTTTATCTGATTTCACTCGGGCTTACGACAGTTATGCTGGCTTATGTAGCCGGAGCCGATTATACAATTGATTTTTGGAAGCATCCGTTTGGTGATGTAAAAGGATGGATTATTTATCTGATATTTACAACCGTATTTTTCTTTGTTTTTGCTTGGTTTAGAGAGCAAGTTTGTATAATTGCCTGTCCTTATGGTCGTTTGCAAGGTGTTTTGACTGATGAAAATACTATTATGGTTGCTTATGACTACAAACGTGGTGAAAAAAGAGGTCCGATGCGTAAAGGGCAAGATCGCGAAGCACAAGGCTTGGGAGATTGTATCGATTGTAAACAATGTGTATTGGTTTGTCCTACCGGGATTGATATCAGAAACGGCACCCAGCTTGAATGTATCAACTGTACGGCTTGTATTGATGCTTGTGATGCGACCATGGATTCTATCGGCAAACCACGTGGATTGATTCGTTATGCTTCAAAAGTTAGTATCGAAGAAGGACATAATAAAATTTTCACACCGAGAGTGAAATTTTATACCGTCATTCTAACGATTTTAATTGGTATATTTATCTATTTGTTTGCCAATCGTCCTGCGGTTGACTTGAAAGTGTTGCGAACGCGTGGACAAGTATTTACGGAATTGCCTGACGGCAATATTCAAAATATGTATAATGCAACGATTATCAATAAAAGTAACCGTCCGTATAAGGGGTTAGAAATCAAGTTGATAGGAGTTGATGGAAAACTGACTGTATCAGGCACACAAAATGAACTGGATTTGAATAAAGAAGATGTCAAACAAGTGATTATCTTTATTGATTTGCCTAGAGAAAAATTCCATGGTAAAAAACCGATAAAAATCGGTATTTACGAAAATGGCAAACTCTTAGACAGTTATGAAACAGTGTTTATTGCACCTGTTGCAAGATAAATACATTACATAAATATACAGGTTGTTTGACAGCGAGCTGTCAAACAACCTGCTTTATAAAATACTATTATGAGTAAATTCAAATTAAATTGGGGTTGGAGCATTTTATTGGTTTATATCACCTTTATGCTCGTTTTTCTGTTTTATTTTTACCGTTCTTTTGGAGAGTTGGACTCCAATGAGTTGGTGACAGAAGACTATTATGAAAAAGAACTGGTATATGGTGATGTGATTAAAAAACGTCAAAATGCCGATACGATGCGTGTGCCGGTTAAAGTTTTTCAAGAACATAAAACTTTAGTTGTTGAATTTCCAAACTATGTTAAGAATATTGAAGGAGCTATAAAATTGTATAAGCCTGATAATTCCAAATTAGATCAACAATTTCCTATACAATTAGACGAAAATAATCGTCAAATCATTGACCAATCCAAAATATTGCCGGGACGTTGGAATGTTACGGTAGAGTGGCAATCGAACAAGGTGCCGTATTTGGTCGAAGAGAAAATGACTTTAAATTAATACATGATGAGTATTCTGCTGACAGCATTGTTGCTCGGTTTGTTGGGAAGTTTTCACTGCTTGGGCATGTGTGGTCCCATCGCTTTTATCTTGCCGGTGGACCGAAATAATAAAGCCAAAATGAGCCTGCAAACCTTGCTGTATCATTTGGGGCGAATGACAGCTTATGCTTCAATTGGTTTGGTTTTCGGTTATTTGGGCAAAGGGATTTCATTGGTTGGTTTTCAGCAGAAGGTGTCCCTGATTTTGGGTATTATTATGGTTGTTTTGGCCTTTGTGCCGGCAACAAAAGTTTTACGGCTAAAACCCTTAGCCGGTTGGAATAAGTTTGTTTATTTTGTCAAAAATTCGTTGAGCAACTATCTGCAAAAACGCTCAACATTCGGTTTTTATATTATCGGCTTTTTTAATGGTCTGCTACCTTGCGGTTTGGTTTATATTGCCTTGGTGGGTGCCATGGCTACCGGCGACCCGATGTTGGGTGCTTTGTATATGGCCATTTTCGGATTGGGGACTGTGCCAATGATGAGCTTAGCTATTTTTCTTGGTAATTTTGTATCTGTAAAAATCAGAAATAAAATCAACAAATTGATTCCTTATGCTGTAGCTTTTGTAGGAATTTTGTTTATTCTACGCGGTTTAAATTTAGGCATCAAATATTTGTCACCTTCCGATAAGATGTTGAATACCAACAACAAAATGATAAAGATGAAATCTAAAAAGATGCATGATAAGATTGAAAAGATTGTACCGGTAGAAGGGGAGTAATGAGGAATTGATGAATTTTTGTTCGATGTCGGATATCAGTTTCTCTATTCGGCGGCGCATATCTTATTAAAAATAACTTTTTATTTTCAAACGTAAATATCGAACACCGAACAAGGAACATTGATTTTAGAAGTTTTTTTCAACTTCTGAAATCTTAAATCTTTAATCCTTGTTCGATATTCAGTTTTTTTGATGTTTAAGTTAAAAAATATAATTTAAAAAAAGTAGAGTTCTGATAAACAGTTTCTTAATTTGAAGTTATATAATAGGTTCTTATTAGAATTTTTTTAACCATATAAGACATATAAGGTCATATAAGCATTGTGTTTGTTAGATATTTGCTAAATAATTTCCCATTTTCAATTTACATTATCTCTTATCTCTTATCTCTTATCTCTTATCTCTTATCTCTTATCCAACTAAATACTTGTTACTAAAACATTCAACTTTATAAACTTTCAACTTTCAACTGAATTGGCTTTGGCACGTTCTTTGCCTTTGATATACTGATGAAAAAATGGACATTCATATTATTATTGACGAGTTTGGTATTGAGTTCTTGTAGATGGGAATATCGCGATGATTCTCTAGATGATAATGCTATTGGATTAACCGATTTGTTGCAATCTTATGATTTGTGGTATGTCGATATTGATCAAGCAACCGGGCCGGGGGATGTAGGTTTTGTATCACGGGCTTTTACCATGAGTTTTATGCCCAATCATGAAGTTTATGCTAACAACAATATGGCCGGTTTTGGTTATTCCGGAGACGGTTATGGTATCAGTATCGGTACTTACCGGGTTTATGAGCGTGATGGGATTGTGAGTATTACTGACGATATTGCCGGCACTTATGATTTTGAAGTAGCACAAATAGATCAATATACCATCAGTTTGACCAACCGGGCAGAAAATGTGACTTATATTTTGATTGGCTATCAACAATCGGAATTTGACTATGATGGTGTGTTTTATGATAATGTGGTTTACTTTTTACAAGAGTATGAAGCTTGGACAAAATATTATGCAGATTTGGTCAGTCCGTCTGAACCTTTTGTGTCTGAAAATCACTTGCAGTTTTATGTGAGTGGCAATAGAAACTCATTTGCTTCTTCAGAGTCGGCTATTAACGTACCCGTAACACAAATTTATTGGGACTATACGGGAGACTACGAAGTCTTAAATACTTCAAACGAGAATCGGAAAGAATTGCGTTTGTATTATGATATAAATAATGACCGGGAAGAGTTTATTTTGAAAATCATTGATGATCAGCATATCAGATTGAAAAATATTTTGACCGGAAATATTTACAAACTTGAAGGACGCGGTTATATCCAATACCGGCCGGCTGCCAAACGCTTAAAAAGACCAAATTTTAAAAACTTTACACGAAAAAGATATTTGAAATAATCATTTCTTGGGTTGCTATGTAAAGACGTTGTATATTTGTTTGTGCAACGTCTTTGCTTTTTATAACCTTAAATTAATTTTTGTTTTTAATGATTCCGTACAAACTTAATACATTAGCAATGAGAAACCCTAAAATCAATGGGAGCCGGTATTTTCCGGTATTAGGATTATGCGGCATGAAGAATAGATAGATGAACAAAAAAACAGTTGGTAATAATAGGAGATAAAATAAAAATTGAAGCTTTTTCTTTTGCATTGCTATTATTT
>JALVLX010000183.1 GCA_027032855.1 Flavobacteriales bacterium
CGGTGCTTGGTGCGTTTGTATTTAATTTGCGGGTCGGGAAAAGTAATCCATATTTCAGATACTTCACCTGAGGCAAAAGCACTTTCAATCAATTCAATCTGCATTCTGATAAAAGCCACATTTGAGCGGTGTTCTTGCAAAGCAGTTTTGGCACCTCGCCATATACGCGCACCTTTGATATCGATACCGATAAAATTTTTATCCGGATACCGTTCTGACAAAGCTAATGTATATTCGCCTTTACCACAACCCAATTCTAAAACTATCGGCTTGTCGTTTTTAAAATAATCTTGATGCCACCGTCCCTTCATCTCAAAACTGTCTGACAACAAAGTTTCTCTGGACGGTTGAAACAGATTGGAAAAAGTCTCATTTTCCAAAAATCGTTTTAATTTGTTTTTACTCCCCACTTTTTCTTATTTTTAACGACACAAAAATAGGTAATAATGCGCCAAACAAAAAATATTTTAGTGGCTCCGCTCAATTGGGGACTGGGACATGCTACGCGTTGCATCCCCATCATCAAAGATTTGCAGCAACAAGGACACCGGCTCATTATTGCCTCTGACGGTTTGGCTTTAGAACTTTTAAAAAGAGAATTTCCAAATCTTGAATTTGAACCCCTCCCCTCCTACAACATCACGTATGCCAAAAACGCCTTTTTTAACCGCTGGCACTTACTCAAACAGATGCCTCACATTTTAAAGACCATCAAAAAAGAAAAGAAAAAAACAGCTGAACTGATAAAAAAACACCATTTAGATTTGATTATTTCAGACAACCGTTTTGGAGTTTACTCAAGTGATGTCAAATCGGTTTATATCACACACCAATTAAAAGTTTTATCCGGCTGGACAACCCCTATAACAACATTTATACATTATATCATATATAAAAAATATGATAAAATATGGGTGCCGGATGTAGCGGACGAACCGAATTTGAGTGGCAAATTGGGACATAACACAAAAATCCCCGGTAATAAAATTAAATACCTCGGAATTTTAAGCCGTATGCAACCACAAAAAATGGAAAAAAAATATGATTTGCTGGCTATTTTATCCGGTCCCGAACCACAACGAACGCAATTGGAAAAAATTTTATTGCAAAAATTTAAGCAACTGAATATAAAAACCGCTCTAATACGTGGCGTAATTAACAACGATAAAGACGTTGAAAATCAACATTTAACAACTATTTACAATTATGTTACCGCCAAAGATATGGAGCAACTCATCAACCGGTCTGATGCTGTAATTTGCCGTTCGGGTTACACCTCGGTAATGGATATGGCAAGTATGCAAAAAAAAGTATTAATGATACCCACTCCCGGACAAGACGAACAGATTTATTTAGCTAAACATTTGGCTGAAAAATTTGGTGTAACCGTTCAAAGGCAAGATAACATTAATTTATCTGACAACATACTTGACAATTTAAAATGTATTGATATTATTTGAAAAATTGCTTTTTCAGAAAAAAATGTAAAATTCCGGATGTATTTTCCGGCTTCTCTTTATACATCCATCCTTTCTGCTCTACTACTGTCATAACAATTCCAACATTACAAACTTTACAAACTTTATAAACTTTATAAACTATTTTTTTAAATTAATTTATTTTTTTGTAAATTTGAGGACAATTTTAAAAATCATGATTATGAAACAATTTTATCTATTATTAACATTTTTAGTAGCCTTGACAAGCTTTGGACAAGGCACGCCTATCATCACTATGATAGCTGATGGTGACGAAACAGGTGGCAAACCTAAAGTTGTAGAAATTTATGCCAATGGAACGGTAAATTTTGACAACTACACCATTGAAAAACAAGCCAATGCCAACACAAACTGGGTAAACCCTTTAGATTTATCTACACTTAGTATTGGTACGGTGACAGACGCTTTTATTTATATTTATAGAGATAATGATCAAGGCGCATATGCTGCAAATTTTGCATCAGTTACAAGCTCATCATATGACGTAGGAAACCATAATGCTTTGGCATTTAATGGAGATGATAGCATAAGAATAATTGAAACCGGCAGTGGAAACGTTGTGGATGTTTTCGGTGTAGATGGACAAAGTGGAAGTGGAACTTCTTGGCAATACACAGATGGTTATGCCAAAAGAATAGATGGTACCGGTCCTGAAAATCCTTTTGTTGAAGCTAATTGGATAGGTTATAACGGAGCATTAAACGGTCATGGTGCCAATCAAGACGGTACTACTTACGAAAGTATCATCGGACTTGGTACTTACTCACCGGTTGCAAGTTCAAATCCCTCATTAACGATTACTTCTCCTCTTGACGGTTCAACCCTTGCACCAACTACCAGTGTTGACGTAGCTTTTACCGTTCAAAACTTCAACGTAGCACAAACAGGTGGCAACGGCCATATTGCGTGGGATTTAGACAACAGTGGCACTTGGACCATGCAATATGATACCAACCCTATTGCTTTAACAGGTTTGTCAGCAGGTTCTCATACCGTCGATTTAAAATTAGTTGACAATAGCGGCAATGATTTAAATCCTGCAGTTGAAGCCAGTGTAACTTTCGAAATAGCAACTTACACACAAGTCTCAACTTTAGCCGACTTAAGAGCCGGCACCTTAAATCAATACTACCACTTTACAGGTGAAGCTTTTGTGTTAGGTGGCTATGGTAATACTAATGTTAAGGGATTTGTACAAGATGCAACAGCAGGTATAAAAGTTTTTGCTAATGCTAGTATTTTAACTAACCAACCTACTGTTGGCGATGGTATTACCGATTTAAAAGGTATGCTCAAAGAATATCACGGTGTTTTGGAAATTGAGTTAACTGAAGACTTTACCATGACCGGTAACAACCAAGTACAAACACCTCAAGTTGTTACAATTGCTGATTATCTTGCCAACCATGATGATTATGAATCAGAATTAATCAAATTTGAAAATGTAACTGTTGATGCCAACGGCGATACACAATTCCAAGGTAGTCATAACTATAATGTAACTGACGGAACTGACAATGTTAATTTAAGAACTGCTTTCCCTGATTTAG
>JALVLX010000184.1 GCA_027032855.1 Flavobacteriales bacterium
ATACACACAAGGATATGATTAAAATAAATTTATGAGAGTTTCTGAATGTATTATAAATTTTTATTATTTTTTTGTAAAGTAAAATAAAAATTTTAAACAGATGAAAAATATTATAAACAACATTGATTACCAACCTCCCGGGCAATTTGAAGAAACTCGTTATGAAAAAATTCATAATGTCGTTTTTGATAACTCCAATGAAGGTTCGAAATTGGTAGCAGCTGAAATTGCAGCTTTGATTAGAGAAAAACAAGCTCAAAACGAAACTTGTGTATTAGGATTAGCAACCGGTTCATCGCCTATCAAAGTCTATGAAGAATTGGTGCGTATGCACAAAGAAGAAGGTTTGAGTTTTGCAAATGTGGTAACGTTTAATCTGGATGAATACTATCCTATGCCAAAAAAAAGTATTCATAGTTATCATTATTTTATGCATCAGCACTTGTTTAATCATATCGATATCAAACCTGAAAATATCCATATACCCGACGGGATGGTACCGAAGGAGAAATTAATAGAATATTGTATCGGTTACGACGAACAAATTGCTTCATACGGTGGTTTGGATTTTCAATTGTTAGGAATCGGGCGTACGGGACATATCGGTTTTAACGAACCGGGGTCGCATATCAATTCAGGTACCCGGTTTATTACCTTAGATCCCTTGACACGTTCGGATGCGGCGCCCGGATTCTTTGGTATTGAAAATGTCCCGAGATCAGCCATTACCATGGGCATTAAAACAATTTTGCAGTCCAAACGCATTGTTTTGTTGGCTTGGGGTAATGCTAAGGCGCCCATTGTCAAACAAACGGTTGAAGGTGATATGACCTCCGATGTGCCGGCAACTTATTTGCAAAAACATCCCAACACAACCTTTATTTTGGACGAAGAAGCTTCTATGGAATTGACCCGTGTCAAAACACCTTGGTTGGTCAGGGATTGTCAATGGAACGATGATTTGATTAAAAAATCGGTGGTTTGGTTATCAGAACGGACGGGTAAATCTATCCTTAAATTAACCGAAAAAGATTATAATGCCAATGGTATGTCAGGATTAATGGCGCAAGAAGGTGTTCCGTATCATATCAATATAAAAGTTTTTAATCAGATACAACATACCATTACCGGTTGGCCGGGTGGTAAACCAAATGCTGATGATACATACCGCCCGGAAAGGGAGTTCCCACATTCCAAAAGAGTTGTGGTTTTCAGCCCGCATCCCGATGATGATGTGATTTCAATGGGGGGTACTTTGGACAGGCTGATAGAGCAAGGACACGAAGTGCACGTTGTATATCAAACGTCCGGGAGTATTGCCGTTGCGGATGAACAGGCACTTAAATATGCTCGAATAATGCAAAGTTATGATGTTGAAAATGAACGTCTAAAAGAAATTATTGAACATCTCAAAACTAAGGAAAAACCTTTTGAAGATAGTCTTTCTGTAAGAAATCTGAAAGCGCAAATCAGGCGACAGGAAGCTATTAGCGCTCTGACTTTTTTAGGTGTGCCGTTGTCAAATATTCATTTTTTGGATATGCCGTTTTACGAAACAGGATCTATTAAGAAGAAGCCGTTGAGTAAAAAAGATATCGATTTGGTACAAGATATTATCAAACGCATAAAACCGCATCAAATATTTGCGGCAGGTGATTTAGCCGACCCGCATGGCACGCATAAAGTTTGTTTAGATGCTATTTACAAAAGTATCGATAATGTCAAGGATGAAAGTTTTATGAAAGATTGTCGTGTATGGTTGTATCGTGGTGCATGGCACGAATGGGATGTGCCGCAAATAGATATGGCGGTTCCCATGAGTCCTGATCAGGTCTTGCGTAAGCGGAAAGCCATTTTTTATCACGAAACCCAAAAAGACGGTGTGATGTTCCAAGGAAATGATCCGCGCGAATTTTGGGTGCGTGCTGAAGACCGTAATCATCAAACGGCAGTCAAGTACAATAAGTTGGGATTAGCAGATTATGCGGCTATTGAAGCCTTTAAACGCTACAGATTTTAGTTGAAAGTTTATAATGTTCATAAAGTTCATAAAGTTTATAATGTTCATAAAGTTTATAAAGTTTATAATGTTCATAATGTTGAATGTTTTTGTAATGAGTATAAAGTAGTGATGCATGATAGTGCGTCCGATGTATAAAGCAACATAGTGCGAAGAGACGCACGTCCTTGAGTATTAAGAGAAAAGCGGTAAAGTGCCAAGTGGATAAGAGATAAGGGATGAGGGATAAATGAAAATTGAAAATGGATAATTGAGAATTGAAAATTGAGAATGATAATGAGATTTCTCCCTGTTCGTTCCTCACTCGTTCGAAATGACATTCAACACCCGTCATCCGACACCGGACATCGGACACCCGACATCAAATAACCAAATAACCAAATAACCGATTAACCATATAACCAATAAAATCAATGAAAAAAACAAGTATTCTTATCATCTTTTTTATCCTGAATCAAATAATTGGTCAAAATACCCCGGCATATCAGAATTTGATGCCAAAACCACAGAATTTGACCCTGCATGAAGGACGTTTTGTGTTGGATTCGCTTTTCCGGGTTGCCATTCCTGAAAATTCGAGCAGACGTGTTCAAATCGCAGCTACTAAATTTATCCGGCGTTTGACTGATAGAACAGGCTTGTTTGTTAAAACCGGTTTTCCTGTTTTGGCGCAAACACATCCTCAAGCTGGTATTGTGGTACATTATAATAAAACAGGTGATTTGAAGTTTTATGAAGATGAATCGTATCAAATTGACATTACTTCAAAGCAAGTTGAAATTCGTGCGCATACCGATTTAGGTGTGATATATGCTTTTGAAACATTATTGCAGATGCTAGACAACGACGAACATGTTTATTACTTTCAAAATTTAAGTGTCAAGGACAAACCGGCATTTACTTGGCGTGGTTTGATGATTGATGCTTCGCGGCATTTTCAACCGGTTACGGTTATTAAGCGTAACCTTGATGCCATGCTGGTGGCAAAAATGAATACGTTTCATTGGCATTTGTCCGACGAT
>JALVLX010000185.1 GCA_027032855.1 Flavobacteriales bacterium
CGGGGCAACCTAAAACTTTGGCTGAAATTTATTATGAACACGGTAATTTTATCAATACCAAACAATTTCCGCCTATTGTAAAAGCAGAAGAAGTATTAGAAAACGGCAAAGATTGGTTGTTGATAGATATCAGAAGTCAGGAAGCTTATGAAGCAGGCCATATTAACGGGGCTTACAATGTGCCGAAGGACAAAGTTTTGGACTTTTTGACCAAAACCCAAAAAGCGGCGGCTTATTCCAAAGTGGTGTTTATCTGCTATTCCGGGCAAATGGCTTCGTATGTAGCAGGCGTAACGCGTTATGCCGGATTTGACAATACTTACGTGATGCTTTACGGTATGGCAGGGTGGAACAGCAAATTTTCTGATATTTTGAAAAAAGGTTTCGGTGACCGCTACTCTGATATGATTGTTAAAGCAACCGATAAAGCAGAAGCTATTCCTGAAACACACGAAGAAGAAGTGGTGCATAAAGGTATTGATTTGAGTAAATTACCGAAATTACCAAATAAATTACCGTCCATTTTGATTAGTGAGCGGGCTCATCAGCTTCTGAAACAACCACGTCCCGATTTTTTGATTAAAGACGACGAATATTTTCCGGCACTTAAAAAAGATATCAATTCTTACTACAGTATATTCTACATTGCCAAACCAAAATATTATGCGGCACATGTCAAAGGTTCCGTTCAATATGCACCGCGTAAGGATTTGAGTTTGGATACCCGGTTAACCGAAATTCCGGCTGACAAACCCGTGGTAATTTATTGTAAAACAGGGCATACCAGTGGTAATGTAACGGCTTATTTGGATATGATGGGTTACAAAGCGCACAGTTTAATGTTTGGTGCAGGTGGCTTTATGTATAGCTTGTGGAAACAAAAAGAATGGATGGGAGATATCAACAATGTTATCAACGATTTTCCGGTAGTGGAAGGCAAGAAACGCACCAATAACAAAATAGTAGCTGCAGCGCCTAAAAAAGCGGCGGCACCCGGCAAACCGGTTGTTAAGCGTAAGAAAAAAGAAGTAACGGGCGGTTGTGGATAGAGAGATATTGCTTGCAATATCTCTAGTTGAAAGTTAAAAGTTAAAAGTGCGTAAAGACGAATTGCATTCGTCTTGTGTTCAATGTTCGTAATGTTGAAAGTTGAGACGTGTTGTAAATCCTATTTATTGACATTTACCCGGGTTGCAACGCCAGACAAATCATTTCTCAACAATTCGACGATATTGTAAGTAAAAGAGTCTTCGTGGTCTATGATGACTATGCTCATGTTGAATTCTGATTACAACTTGAGACCGTTGCAATATTCCAAAAATCACGAAAATAAAACTCATTCTACTTCAATCTTCTTCGTTGTCAAAAATTTTTAATCTTCATTATCAACACGATAACTGCGGTTAAAAATTTTTTCCGGCCTTGAATATTTTTGTATAATGAGTTTAGCAACGCTCTCAATTTTTGAGCAAAGATAAAGTTTTTGTTTAAAAAAGATGCTTGAGATTACATTTACTGATTAGTTGTTGTAGCATAAATTATTGTTTATGATGTCGGTAAATTTTATATATTTGTTGAGCTAATATCTTTATTGTGAAACATTTATTCTTACATATTATTTTTTTGGTTTTTATATTGTTTCATTCCGGTCAAGTTGTAGCACAATCTTTCATTACAACATGGAAAACAGATAACCCCGGCACTTCAAACAATACTTCCATTACGATACCGACATATTCCGGAGAAACTTATAACTATGACGTGGATTGGGATAATGACGGTATTTTTGATGAATTTGGTATAACAGGTGATGTAACGCATAATTTTGGGACTGTTGGGACTTATACTATTAGAATTCGTGGGCAATTTCCAAGAATATATTTTTATTATAACGGAGATAGAGATAAAATTCTATCGGTAAATCAATGGGGAAATATACAATGGACATCTATGAAAAGAGCATTTGCAGGTTGCTCAAATTTGATTATTTCTGCTACAGATGATCCCGATTTATCGTCTGTAACCGATATGTCGGAAATGTTTGATAATGCTTCTTCGTTTAATCAACCAATTGGCACTTGGGATGTTTCTAATGTAACTGATATGTCTTATCTATTTAGTGGTGCCACTTCTTTTAATCAGGATATTAGTAATTGGGATACTTCTTCTGTAACCAATATGAAACAGATGTTTTTTAGAGTTATTGGTTTTAATCAAAATATCAGTGGTTGGGATGTTTCTTCGGTTACTAATATGAAAGAAATGTTTTGTGGTGCTACTTCTTTCAACCAAGATATAGGCAATTGGGATGTTTCTAGTGTTACAGACATGCATTCAATGTTTTATGGTGCTACTACCTTTAATCAAGATATTGGCGATTGGAATGTATCAAATGTAACAGATATGGCATTGATCTTCAATAGTGCCACTACTTTTAATCAAGATATTGGTAACTGGGATGTGTCTTCCGTAACGGATATGGCACAGATGTTTTATAGTGCAACTTCCTTTAATCAAGATATAGGTCGCTGGAATGTGTCGTCAGTGACGGATATGTCATATATGTTTTTTGAGGCATCTTCTTTTAATCAAGATATAGGTAACTGGGATGTATCATCTGTATGGGATATGAAATTGATGTTTGAAAGAGCGGTTTCTTTTAACCAAGATATAGGTAACTGGGATGTGTCATCTGTTATCATGATGTCTAATATGTTTGAACAAGCTACTTCTTTTAATCAGGATATAGGCAATTGGGATGTTCATTCGGTTTGGAAAATGCGTAGAATGTTTGCAGGGGCGATATCTTTTGATCAGAATTTAGGTTCTTGGGACATTCAAAATCTCAATGATGCAACGGAAATGTTTGATGGTGTTACTTTATCTACGTCAAATTATGATGCATTGCTTATTGGTTGGGAAGCAAATCCTCATTTCCATTATGTTGTTTTTTCGGGTGGTGACAGTCAATATTGTGCAGGAGCTGCTGCCCGGGCAAATATGATAAATAATGATGGATGGTCTATTACAGATGGTGGTCCGGATCCTGGACCTGATGTAGATACACTACCGGATATTGTTGAATGTGAACATTTTACCTTACCTCCCTTAAATAACGGTGAATATTATACCGGACCGGGAGGAACCGGAATTCACTTGATTTCCGGTGATGAAATAACGAACTCCCAAACTGTTTATATTTATGCCGTAGAAGGTAATTGTAGCAACGAAACGAGTTTTAATGTAACTATCAATCCGTTGCCTGTTGTTGATGTTGTTCATGATGTAATAGCTTGTGAAACATATACTTTACCGGTGTTAAGTAACGGAGAGTATTACACCGGAACAGGTGGAACAGGAACGCATTTAAATGCGGGCGATGAGATTACAACTTCACAAACCATTTATGTTTATACGACGGATGGTGTTTGTGACAATGAAAGTAGTTTTAATGTAACCATAAATCCACTACCTGTTGTTGATGTTTTTAATGATGTTTCGGCTGTTGAGGAATATGTTTTGCCGGCTCTTAATCATGGTGAATATTATACGGCATCAATGGGGCAGGGGACACATTTATTTCCGGGCGATATAATCGATGAATCCCAAACGATTTATGTTTATGCTGATGATGGTACTTGTTTTAATGAAAGTAGTTTTGATGTAAAAATAATTTATCAACTGAAAATACCAAAATTTTTTACTCCTAATGGCGATGGTTTTAATGATACATGGGGTGTCACGCATCAAAAACTGTTAGATGACCATCATAAAATATACATTTATGACAGGTATGGTAAATTATTAAAAATTATTAAGCCAAATACGGAAACTTGGGATGGAAATTATTTGCATAACCCTATGCCGTCTGATGATTATTGGTATAAAGTTGAAGGTAAAGACGGTAAAATATATACGGGACATTTTACGTTAAAGCGTTGATTTTATTTTCGATAGCAAAGATTTTGAGGTGTGTTTTTATGAATTTTATACACATGCGGACAAGGTTGACTGGTTTTTGGCGAACAGCTTGTTGCAAATAAGAAAACGCTTATAATGGCAAGAATACTTATGGTTTTGATTTTCATTATTATTTAGTTTTAAAAATGTAAAACTATGAAAAATTATGAAAGTAACAAGTCAATATACCAAAAACCGGTGTCCCAATCCGTTTTTTTAACATTTTCATTGTAGTTATTACGATCTTTTTGACTGCAAGGTTTGAAAGTTTTAAAAATTTTATCGCCTAATGTGTATGAAATGGGTTCTTTAAAGTCGGGACTATCGTAAACAAATGTGTGAAATTCGCCATTTTCGCCACACCAATCAACATTCTCGGGTAAATCGTTGAGAAATTCTTCGTCATAATGACGCCCGACAAAACTATCGTCCAAAAGTTTGGCATTGGTGCTGACTACTACAGCTTTTATACCGGATTGAATGATTTTTACAGCTAATTCTTTTGTAGAATATCCCCAAATCGGGAAACCGGTTGCCATTTGTATGCTGTTCATTTGTTTGGTGCGGTATGCTTTTAAATCTTCCAGGAAAATATCTCCGAAATAGACTTTATTATAACCTTGCTGTTTTAAGTTCAACAAATGTTCTTGCATGATTTGATTATAAGTAGCCATATCAACATCTTTAGCCAAGGGAATTTTGTGTAGGGGAATATTTAACACTTCTGCTTGTTTTTCTAGTAATTCGATACGTAAACCATGCATTGACACCCGGTCAAAATCTTTATTGACTGTTGTTAATAGCAAATTCGGTTTTTGTTGATTTTCAACGAGTTGGTGTAGGGTGTAGGCAGCGTCTTTACCACTGCTCCAGCTGAGAATAGATTTCATAAATTATCGGAATTAATGGGATAAACCTCAGCATTTTGATGGATTAAATATACTTTTTGGTTTGAAATTCGTAAACATTTGTATCTGGTACGCCGTTTTTCTTGTAGTTGATAGACAACGCCGTTGGGCAAAGCAAAAATTTGTCCGGGGGTTAATTCAAAAACATATTTTGTCTGTGAATTGTTTTTTTCATTGTACTGAGAAAGCTTGAGGTATAAATTTCCGTCACCGGCAGTGCTGGCTTTAGGATTACGAGCATAGGCTTTTAAATCGGGGATAAGGTCTTCCGGGAAAACAGCGGGATGTATGAAATTCTGTAGCAACTTTCCAAAAGTTTGTTTCCATTCTTTGCCGTGCGGTTTTATGTTATTCCCATAATGTTTATATGCTAAAAAATGGGCTATTTCGTGCAATAAAGTAATCAGAAACTGGTATTTGTTGAGGTTGTAATTGACACTAATTTGGTGTCTATAAGGCGAAATTCGTTTGTAATCACCCAGTTTACTACTACGCGATTTGGTAATTTTTAAATGTAATTCCTTGTGAGCAAATAATATTTTGATCACAGGTTCAACAGCTGAATCCGGGATATATTTTTTTAATACATCTCTGGCTACTTGCATTATTTAATTAAAAGGGATATTTACTGTTACCGGTATAATAACGTTGTGAATATATGAGCCGTCAATAATTTCATTCATACCGATAATTGTGTTTAAATCAATGGTTACACTTTCACCTATGCGAATCCCAAAGCCTGTTAATATCCTTGGGTCAAAGTCATTGATGTTCAAATTGCCTTGATGTTCAATTAATAAGGCGGGAATATATCCGACTGAAATATAAAAATGTTTGAAAAGATTTAGATTGGCAGACATTTCAAAATTAAGATATCCTAAAGTGATATCCAAAACATTAGCTGAAAAAATATTGGCATCTAAATTTTCGTGAATGTTGGTTTTGTCATATACGACATTTAATTTAAGAGAACCTACATCACCGTCCAAACGCATAAAAAGTCCGCCTTTATACATAGCTATAAAATCTGCCAGTTGCGGATCTCCTTGAACGACATCATCTTCACCTTCTAAGATACTTCTGATATCTGTATTTAATTTTAATTCAGGTAAAAGAGCAGTAGATACATTCATACCTGCTGTTATTCCGTAGCGAAATTTGATTTGAGAAAATGTGTTCAGGCTAATCAGAAATAATAAGAAAAGTAGAAATCGTTTCATAATTGTGAATGTTAATTATTATAAGTTAACATGCAAAATTAAAAAAAATTTAATACATATAAACCTTAATATAGCTCCAATTTATCTCATTTTGTCTGCATATTAAAAAAATCAGGATGGCGAACCACCCTGATTTAAATTTTTTTAAATTTTAAGACACTTTAAAAAATTCCTAAAAACTTTTTACGTTTTTTCTTTTTGGGTTTTGCCGGTTTGTCATGACTGTGATCCACAATAGTCAATTCGTTCATAATATGTTGACAATTAGCAAATTTGTCAATGACAAACAATACGGCATGGTCTGTTACGTGGATACTACGTGCAATTTCAGGTCTGTAATAGACATCTTCCATAACGCCTTCCCAGATACCGTCAAAAGCCAATCCGATGTGTTCGCCGCGCGCATTAAGGATAGGACTTCCCGAGTTACCACCGGTAATATGATTGGTTGCCAAGAAATCCGTTACCAGCGTACCGTCTTTTTTGTTGGCATAACGTCCGTAGTCATGTTTCTCATATAGTTCAATGTATTTTTTGGGTAAATCAAATTCCGGATCGTTGGGTTTATATTTTTCAATGGCACCGTACAAATGCGAGAAGGGTTTGTATGATACGGCATCACGTGGTTCGTAACCTTGGATTTTGCCGTAGGCAACACGCATGGTAAAGTTGGCGTCAGGGTAAAAGAGTTTGTCAGGGAATAGTGCCATTTGCGCTTTCATATATTTTCCCATCAAATCGTTGATTTCTTCATTAATTTTGCCTACCGGTTTACTCACTTTTTCATCTATCCAATTTTGTTGTGCATTTAAGATTTTAGCTGCAGGCTCTTCATTTAAAAGTTTGGCAAATTCTTTCGAATCTTTGGTGGCAAAAAGTTTGTCAAGTCCTTCTTTGCTAGTTAATAATGATTGATTATAAATTTCATCAGCCAATTGTTGCGGTGTTTTACCTTGTAACGCATTTTTCAGCTCAGGACTTACAAATTCCGGTTTTACATTTTTTACATAAAAATCAATCAATGCGGCAAAAATTTCTTTGTCCGTATCTTTATCAAAATCTTTTAAAATATTGTTTAAGATGTATGTTTTGTACCTGTCTTTGGCATAAGTATAATACGTTTCTCCTTGATTTTTACTGCTTTCTTCTAATATGCCTGTAATCATAGCAATTGTCGGCAAGTCTATATTACGCCCAAAAATTTCACTCGCATAGTCTTGTACAACGGCATAAGGCTCCAGTTGTGCATACAATTCTTTTAATCGTGGCAGGACTTTGCCGTATTTGGCTTTTAGTTCGGGATTTTGATTGAGGCGTTTGGTAAATTCCGCTTCAAATTTTTGTTTGACTTCTACGGCTTTAAACTTTTTTAATCCTTGGCTTTCGCCTATCCAAAACTTCCAATAGTTTGCCAACGAAGCGTGTTTTGAAGCTAATTTGAGTTTTAAGGCTTTGTCTTTTGCCATACGTTTATCCATAATGCCCAAACTGATTTCACGAACGGCTACTCTGGCAGGGTCACGTAAGTCTTGTTTTTGTTGCACGGCATACGAAGTCAGATATTCAGTAGTTCTCCCCGGAAAACCTACTACCATAGTGAAATCATTGGTTTTTAAGTCTTCCAACGATATTTTCAAGAATTTTTTTGGTTTGTAAGGTTGATTATCAGGTGAATACATTGCCGGTTGGTTGTCTTTGCCGGCATAGATTCTAAAAATAGAGAAATCAATAGTATGACGCGGCCACATCCAGTTGTCCGTATCGCCACCAAATTTTCCCAAGCTGGCAGGAGGCGTACCTACTAAACGAATATCATAAAATGTGGTACGTTTAATCATAAAATACTTATTGCCTTTAAAAAACGGCTTTATTTTAAAGTTGTGAAATTTGTCTTGAGAATTTTTTTGTTTGATAGCGGCGATATTTTTATCGACTATAGATTGCCGTTCTTTTGCTGTCATACTATCGGTAACGCCATTCAAGACTTCATAGGTTACATCTATGATATCTTCAATAAATGTAACGGTAAGGCCTTCTGCAGGGAGTTCTTCTTCAAATGAATTTGCCCAAAAACCATCTTCAAGATAATTGTGTTCTATGGTTGATAGTTTTTGAATAGCATCATAACCGCAATGGTGGTTGGTAAAAATCAAACCTTTGTCAGACATGACTTCAGCCGTACAGCCGTTGCCGAGTTGCACTACTGCATCTTTTATACTTGGTGCTTCATTATTCCAAATATCGGAAGCAGATATTTGCATACCCATATTTTGCATATCACTTTCTACTTGCTTAATGGTATTGGGCATCCACATACCACCTTCACCTTTTTGTGCAAAAATGCTCAATCCGGTAAATAATAGTATTATTAAACTAATTCTTTTCATTCTTTATTTTTTTGTTTTAAAATTGTTCCAAAAATACGAATTTTTTACTTGAGATTTTTGATTTTAACGAATTATTAGGACTTGGGAGTTAAATTTTAAGGCTTCAAAAAAACATTTCAAAAAAGTTTAAAACGGCAATAGCGTAAGCTACATATTCCGGTAACCATCCCGTAGAGACAAATTGCAATTTGTCTCTACGGGGCGGTGTTCCGGATTATTTTCAATCCATAATATGCCGTGAATATGGTTTGGCATAATCACAAATTCATCAATGCGAATATTTTCGCGGAT
>JALVLX010000186.1 GCA_027032855.1 Flavobacteriales bacterium
AAATCTTGAATTCCGTACGTCTGTTGAGTTGGTGTTCGGCTTCTGAACATTTCACACCGTCAACACAGCCGTTAACAGGTTGGGTCTCGCCAAACCATTTCGGAACTAAGCGGTCTTTGCTGATACCATGCGTAATTAGATAATGCATTGCCGAGTTGGTTCTGTTATGTGACAGCTTCACGTTGTAGGGTTTGCTCGCTCTCGCATCGGTGTGGGAAGCTACCTCAACCTTCGCGTTTGGATATTTGTTCATCAAGGCGACTACTTTATCCAATTTCAACTTGTCATCAAAGCGGATATAGAACTTATCCAAATCGTAGTAAATGGTTGGCAACTTGTAATCACACAAGTTCTCGCCTGCCGGTAATTCCGTCGCTTTGTCCATGGGTTTCTCCAACGCAAAGTCTTTCACAATATGCGGACTGTCATAGGTTTTGCTGTCTATGTCGGCATTGGCTTCGTTATAGGGTTGTCTCAAGACTAAGACTTTGTAATAGTTACCACAGTCTATACCAAAACCGTATTTGCCGTCTGTTTTGGTTTCCATCTCTTTGAGCTTGTTACCGTCTTTATCAGTTAAGATAACACGGGCATACGCCAATGGTGCTTGTGTTTTCTTGTCGGTAATCGTACCGCTGAGGTCACAGTCCTTAACTTTGTCTTGTAATTTCGGCATGTTCTTAAAGCTATATATGTCATCATCGCCTTTTCCGCCGGCTCTGTTACTGGACAAAAAACCATTGCCTTCTTTGTTGTAAATAAAACTGAAATCGTCTCTATTGGAGTTGATGGGAGAACCTAAATTTTGTGGTTTGGTATAGTCACCGTCACGCTTAACCTTGCTTACAAAGATATCTAAACCGCCTAATCCCGGCCAACCGTTTGATGAGAAAAACAAATAACCACCTTTAGCATCGTAGTAAGGAAACATCTCATTGCCTTCACTGTTGATTTTTGGTCCTAAATTCTCAGGCGCACTCCACTTGCCGTCTCTGCCTTTGACGCTTTTGTAAATATCCGTACCACCAAATCCGCCCGGACGGTCCGATGCAAAATACATCACCTTGCCGTCAGGGGTTAAACTGGCTTGACCGGTGGAAAAATGTTTGTCGTTAAAGTACAACGGTGTAGGTTCTTCCCAATAACTGTCATCTACTAAATGCGACTCATACAACCACAATTTGTTGTCTTGCAACTTGTCATCGGAGTATATGTTTCTGGTTACTAACATATAATTGCCGGATTCATTGAAAGTCGCAGGGGCATCGTGGTATTTTTTGTTTACAACATCGTTGAATTTGTTTACATTGGTCAAACTGCTGCCTTCTGTTACATCGGCAAGATACAAATCTAAAAAGGGTTGCTGATTACCGTTCCACTTGCGATTAATCAAATGACTGTTGTCTCTACTCGAAGCAAATACAACTTGATTGTCTTTGTAATAAACCGGTGAAAAATCTTCAAATTCCGTATTGATATCCAAATTGGTTAACTGCATTTTCGGATCAGATTGTAACAACTCTCTGTAATACAACGGATTCTCCATAAATGCTTTGGCTCTGCTGTCATCCGGATTGAGTTTGTAATACTTCTCCATCCAATTGGCTGCTTCATCATACTTCTTATTCATCATCAATACCGAAGCATAATCATAAACATCTTCTGCTTTATAACTGCCGGTACTCATCAATGACGAATAATTACTCTCTGCTTTGTCTATATCGTTTAACATCAAATAACTTTTTGCTAAATTGCGATAAACAGCAGGGGTTTTATCGTCTATATCTTCGTATGTTCTTACGGCTTTATCGTACGAAAATTCTCTGAAGTATTTATTGGCCTTCTTCAACCTCAGACTTTGAGATTGTACCGATAGCCCTATAAAAAGACTTAGCAATAATAATACTATACGTTGTTGGGTATATATTTTCATTTCTTAAGGGGTTTTGAGGTTAAAAGAAACGCGGTGAACGAATACGGGTATCATTGATAAAGTTGAAATCATAACTAACCATCAATTCATGCGAACCGCTGTTGTAATGACGTAGTTCGGTCATCGTAAAATCATAGGCATAGCCTATACGGAATTGCGGTGTTACATAATATTGTAATAAACCCGAAAAACTGTCATCAAATCTATGGGCTAATCCTACACCAAATTTGTCGTTGAAAAAGAAATTACCCGACAAATCTATCGATAAAGGTGCGCCTTGAACGGCTTTTAACAAAAAGCTAGGCTTGAATTTGATGTTCTCACTCAAATCAAAGACATAACCACCGATTAAAAAATAATGGCGCCTTTGTAAATCGTCATTTAAATTGGTGTCTCCGTCTGAGATGCGTTGTTGTAACAACTTCGGAGCGGAAACCCCTACATATCCTTTGTCTGAATAGTAATAAACGCCTACTCCTACATTGGGCAATAACCTGTTATCAACATTGTAAATAGCCTGGTCGCCACCTTGATTGCTGTGCAAACCCGTTAAATTGGCTTGCAACAAATTAACACCGGCTTTTAATCCAAAGGCTAATTTGGCATTGTCCGTAGCCTGAATACTATAACTGTAATCGGCAAATAACATGGTTTGGTGGATAGGCCCTACCTTATCATTTACAACGGATAAGCCTAAACCCATATTGTCATTGTAAATGGGACTGTGTACAGTCAAGGTTTGCGTACTAGGCGCTCCCTTGATACCAACCCATTGTTCTCTGATTAAGCCCGTTAAACTTAAAGCATCTCGACTGCCGGCATAAGCCGGATTCACTGACAGTGTGTTATACATGTATTGCGTGTACATCGGATCTTGTTGCGCAACACCGTCTAAACTTAACAGCAATAGTAATACCGTGATTACCGATAATATGCTCTTTCTATTTTTTTGTTTCATAATATCTTTTATTTATATTTTTTTTTATTTTTTACTGTTCATTTTTTTATTCATGAGAGCTTGGTTAAAATCTTTTTTTTTTTTTTTTTATTATTTTTTTTTTTTTTTTT
>JALVLX010000187.1 GCA_027032855.1 Flavobacteriales bacterium
CGGGTACACTACTCATTAAAAATAATATTTTCATAAGGTTTATATTTTGTTTTTATTTAATTTGAAATTTGCCACGAATTTACGATTTTATTTTCAATTTATTATGCACGCATAATAAATTTTTTGTGAAAATTACGATTTTATTGATTTAAAGTTTTTTTTTGGTGATAAATTAATTTAAAATATGATATAGAATTGTCATTCCGTCAGAGTAGAGTTCATTCCAATAGGGCTACAAAGGAAAAACAAAAACATTATAACTTTATGAACATTACAAACTTTAAACTAAAATCCGTCTAAAAAATTTGCAATTACGATAGGCATAGGATAATCATTAATGGCGGTTTGTTGGATAGCTTTTAAGGGTTTTTGTTTGCTTTGGAGTTTCCAAAAGCTTATTTGCAAATGTTGGTGGGTTAATTTATGAACGGTCTTTTCGACCAAAACCGGTTGATTTTCGGGTAAAATCCGGTATTTTTGATAAAATTCGCTTAATTTTTCAGAAGAAAACCGCTTTTTGCCCGTTGTTTCAATCAACGGCAATTGATACAAATTTTGCCAGATGCCTTTCCCTTCTCGTTTTTCTAAAATGATTTGCCCTTCCCATTCAACCAAAAAATAATGTAAATAGCGTTTTTTTATTTTGAGTTTAGATAATTTGACCGGCAATTTGGCTATTTGACCTGTTTGATAAGCTATACAATCATTTGCTAACGGACAAATATCGCATTTGGGTTGTGCCGGAGTACATTGTAAAGCCCCAAATTCCATAATGGCTTGGTTGTACAGTGCCGGTTGCAGGGTATCGAGATTTTGTTGCGCCAGATTTTTAAACAATTTTTTACCTTCGGTTGTATTAATGGGGGTGTCAATCCCGAAAAATCGCGATAAAACCCTGTAAACATTCCCATCAAGTACGGCAACCGGTTCATTATAACAGAAAGATGCTATAGCCGCGGCAGTATAATCCCCTACTCCTTTGAGTTTCAGCAATTCTTTGTATGATTTAGGAAAAACACCTTGAGAATTATTTACAATGTCTTTTGCTGTATAATGCAGATTGCGTGCTCGAGAATAATAGCCTAGTCCTTGCCATAAGTTTAGAACTTCCTGTTCGCTGGCAACAGCTAAACTATTTACATCCGGGTAGGCATTTATAAACTTTTGATAGTAAGGCAAGCCTTGAACCACTTGGGTTTGTTGCAAAATGATTTCAGACAACCATATTTTGTATGGCTCTTTGGTATGACGCCAAGGCAAATAGCGTTTATTTTGCCGGAACCAATTCAAAAGTTTTGCCGTATCCATCAGATTAGCAAATCTTTTAAATTAATAATTGTCTGTAAGCCTTTAGCCTTGAAATAATCCGGGGCGTCTTGGCGGGTTGCCAAAATAAAATCGCCCCCCCAGGCACCCAAACTTTTTATTTTTCCGGGATAATCACTAAAATATTTCTCTTGAACCGTGGGGCGTTGCAATATTTGGGCGGTAATCCGTTCATGCTCCGCAATGAGCGCTTCAAAATAATTTAAGTCCCGGCAATCGACCAGCGCGTTACTGATACGTGAAATTCTATCAACCTGTTGTTTGTCAGCGGGTTTGCGGTTGTATAATTTTATTTCGTCGCGACTGTTTTGCTTAACGTTAAGGTAAACCAAAAACACTTCACCGGCAAAATTCGGGTGGAAATCGACCGGTTGCCATACCGGCATCTTCCCCCTGTAATCCGGCTGCTTAGTGGTATCCGGCTCTGTCAATTGGTACAAAATTGCTCTGTTTTCCATGGCAACCGCCACATCATACCCGCTACCGCCAAAGCTAATATCAAGCAAATCAAATGCCGGTATCTCTGACCATTTAGAAAGTAACGCAATAAGACTCGAAGACGACCCTAAACCCCACTCACGATTAAAACTTAATTCGGTTCTAAAATGTAAAGCTTTGTCGAATAGTTCCGGTTTTTGCTTTTTTACAAACAACAGAAGTTGTTGAATAACAACGGCTTGTTGTTGATTTGATGTTTTTATGATTTGGTGTAAATCACCGGAAAAAAGTACTTCAAACCATTTGCCTTTTGGGTCTAAACTTTCCCAATAATGCCCTTCATTTTTACAGGAACTAACTGTCAAAGTTTGACCGTATCCGGCAGTTGGAATAGCTAAAGCCAGCGCACCGTTTAAAACGGCGTACTCACCACTGATCATTAATTTTCCGGGAGCGTAGAATTGCATTATTTTTCTTTAACGATAAAAAAGCCGTCACTACCTTTTTTTTGATACAGAGGCATCAACATAAAACCGGCAGAAGGACTCTCTATAACTTTCTGATTCTGTACGGCTAAGCTTTCAGATTGTTGAATAGGTTTAAAATTGTAGTAACCGGGATTCATTTTAAAGTTCTGATATTGGTCAAGCTTGTGCCTGTAGATCAGTTCCAAATGATGCGGTAATTCTTCGGAAATATCTATCAACAAATGTCCGGCTTGCTTTACTTCGGGTATATCATCACTGATAAAACCGGCTTGTGCCAAAGCGTGCCAAATACCGGCTGACAAATTGCGGGTAGCTTCGGGAGTATTGTGTGTGCCACCTTCAAAAACAACGGAAGTCATACCTTTGCATCCGAAATAACTCAATGCCGTACCGGGGAGAGTATCCGATAAATTTTCAATAAATGGCACTCCGAAAGACCGTGCAAATTCCAAACTTTTTTTGTTACCTGCCGGAATGGCAAAAATACCGCTTTGGGCAGAAAAAGTATGTAAGTCTAAGAAAAAACAGTTATCGAAACGCCCTTCACAGATATCATTAACTATTAAGTCATGTAAAACCCGAAGAGATTGATAATCAGCGATTGAGGTATCACCATTGTGAATAAATTCGTCTAACCACAAACGGTTTAAGTCTTTGTCAACAAAACGTTCACCGGCTTTTAATGCCGGCTCATTACCTTTTAAAAACCAAATTATGCCTGCATTATCATCAAACACTTCTTTGAGG
>JALVLX010000188.1 GCA_027032855.1 Flavobacteriales bacterium
TTTGGGCTATTTGTGGTACACCACCAAAGGCACGCAAGATATGACTTCACGTATCGGACACGAAGCACACTTTGGAGGCGCTATTGTAGGGGTAGTCGCCGGTATTTTATTGGATTATCAAGATGCTTTTGCAAAACATCCGCTTGTAACGAGTGTTTTGTTGGGTGCTTTGGCTTATGGCTTTTATTATATGCAGAAGAAGCGTTTTTAAATAAGAAAATTTTAGTTTGTTAATGACACGAATGCACTAATGAATTGTATGATATTCAGGTAAAATAATTGTAAAAACGGTCATCATAATGACTTTTGGTTAAAACTTTTGGTCTTTACAGTGTTTTGGTGTATCCAAATGGCGAAATAGAAAAAAATCAGAGATTTTGTAATTCCTTCAATTCAACCTCACCATTCTCATACACAATATAAGTAAAATGATGCAACCAGTCGCCGGTATTAAAATAGGTGCTGTTGTCGTTGAGAGGGATTTGTAGGGGCAGGTGGCGGTGTCCGAAGATAAAATATTTGATATCCGGTTGTTTTTCAAGGAATTTTACGGCATACAAATACAGCCATTCTCTGTCTTTGCCTTTTGAAGCTTTATCGTACTCGCCACTGATTAACTTGTTTTTTTGCGATAAATATTTGGCAACTTTCAAACCGATATCCGGGTGTAACCAACGGTATGACCATTGTGCCAACGGATTGCGGAATAATTTTTTGAGCATCTTGTAAGTCTTGTCGCCGGGTCCGAGACCATCGCCGTGTCCCAAGAGAAATTTTTGATTGTCAATGATAAAAATTTCCGGATCAAAAAATATGGGAATATTGAGTTCGCGGATAAAATAATCGCGCATCCACATATCGTGGTTGCCTACGAAGAAATATATCTGAATACCTTGATCGGTAAGTTCTGCCAGTTTGCCTAAAACTCTCGTAAAACCTTTGGGGATAGCCAATTTGTATTCGTACCAAAAGTCAAACATATCGCCGAGGATAAAAACGGCATGCGCATCATGACTAATGTCGTCAAGCCACTTGACAAAAAGCGCTTCGCGCTCACGACTGCTGATTTTACCCGGTAACCCGAAGTGGTGGTCCGAAGTAAAATAGACTTTTTTGCCTGCCGGCACCTTAATATTTTTATGCTTGATCTCCGGCATACCATTCGGCATAAGAGGTGCCTGTTTCGTATAATTTTAATTTGAATAATTCAATACCGTCGGGCAAATGCGATTTAATACGTTGTGCCATGTCTTGTATCATCATTTCACCTGTCGGTTGAAAATCAACCAATAAGATATGGTGTCCGCGTTCAACCAAAAAATCGCCGATTTCTTTGTAAACCGTATTTTTGTTTAAAACCAAAGCGTGGTCGTAGTCGTCAATGACGTATTTTTTAACAATTTCTTTCAGGTCGCCAAAGTCAATAACCATGCCGAATTTTACGTGATTGGGGTCTTTAATCGGTTCTCCCTTAACGGTCACTTCCAGACTGTAACTGTGTCCGTGTACATTGCGACATTTGCCGTCATAACCGGCGAGTGCATGTCCGGTGTCGAAATGAAATATTTTTGTCAATCTGATTTTTGCCATAAGTTTAGTTTTAGTTGTCGTTTTCAAAATCGTCCAAATCATCCGGACCTTTATAGTTTTTGGTAAAATACCAAATCATCAGCATCGTCAATCCGAAGCCCAAAATTACCGGTAACAATGCCGTAATCCAATAGACCAAATGGTAAAACCAACCTTTATCTGCTGTCAAAACAATCATAGGCTTATTTTTTACAAAGATAGTTATAAATAGTTGAAAGTAGAAAGTTAAAAGTTGAAAGTTTGATTTGTGCATTGTAGATTATTTAGTTCTTTGATAATAACTTATTATTTTATACAATGACTTTGTCATTTAATTTGAGGAAATGAGGATTTTATTGATTTTCGATTTCAGATTTTTGAATTTTTGTGCTTCGTAGAATGTTTTGTAATTCAAAGATTATTCAGTACTTCATATCTTGCTTTTGTATAGTGTTTCATATCAGATTTTAACTCTGTGATACTCTGTGAAATTTAACTCTGTGTAACTCTGTGGTTAATGATAGTTAGTTTTACAACAAAGCGATGTGCTGAGCCTGTCGAAGTGTTTCACGAAGTTTTTCTTTTATGTTCTTTTAGGGTTTTGATATTTCAAATTTTGTGACTACTGTCATTTTTGAATGAATGTAGTTAGAATAAACCTTATTATTAATTTTCCATTATTTTTTTTCATTATCAGACATACATTTGGCGTCTCTACTTGCTACTATTTCGCGCTTTCAACTTTCCACTAAAAACTTTCAACTTTTAACATTTAACTTTCAACTCAAATATGTATTTTTGACATCTAAATTTTTCTTATGCTCAATATTTCCAAATTGACGATACGCCTTGGCGGAAATGATATAATCCGCAATGTCAGTTTTCAATTAAATCCGGGAGATAAAACCGGATTGATTGGTCGTAACGGTGTGGGTAAATCTACTTTGCTCAAAGCTATAAACGGTGATATTGAGCCGGCTGAAGGACATATTGACATCTTAAAAGGTCATAAAATCGGGTATTTGCGTCAGGATATTGATTTTGAAGGTGGAACTACGGTATTGGAGGAAACTTATAAAGCTTTTTACGAGATTAAACAAATAGAAAAAGCTTTGGCTGACTTTGAAGAGGAATTAGCTGTCCGGACGGATTTTGAGAGCGATGCCTATATGCAACTGCTTGACGAATATCATCGGTTGCAAGAAAAATTTCAGGTCATAGGCGGTTATCAATACAAAGGCGAAACCGAAAAAATATTGAAGGGTTTGGGATTTACCGATGAAGACTTTCAAAAACCCGTAGAAACATTCTCCGGTGGTTGGCGTATGCGTATTGAATTGGCTAAAATTCTGTTACAAAACAATGATATTCTGTTGCTTGATGAGCCGACAAACCATTTGGATATCGAAAG
>JALVLX010000189.1 GCA_027032855.1 Flavobacteriales bacterium
TTTCTATAATCATTTTAATAACGGCATCTTCATCAAATCCTTCCATTTCCTGTTCAGGATTAAGGATTACACGATGACGCATTACATTTGGCAAAACGATTTTGACATCATCAGGAATAACAAAATCACGTCCTTGAATTGCCGCAAAAGCTTTGGCTGTACTCAAAGTGGCGATTGAGGCACGTGGCGAACCGCCTAAGTACAGATGTGAATGATTTCGGGTCTTTTGGATGATTTCAACAATATAATCTATGATTTTATCGTCAACAATGATGTCATTGACCAAATTACGATATTTATTCAAATCCGCTTCCGTTAAAACAGGTTGCACGAGTTCTTCCGGCTTTTTGTTTTTACGCAAATGGTGTGATTTTAAGATTTCAACTTCTTCGTTCTTATCAGGATAACCGACTTTAATTTTAAACAAAAAACGGTCGAGCTGGGCTTCAGGTAACGCATAAGTTCCCTCCTGCTCTATCGGGTTTTGCGTGGCTAACACAAAGAACGGATCGGCTAATTTGAAGGTGTGGCCGTCAATGGTAATTTGACGTTCTTCCATCACTTCAAACAAAGCTGCTTGCGTTTTTGCAGGCGAACGGTTGATCTCATCAATCAATACAAAATTGCTGAAAACCGGTCCTTTGTGAAATTCAAATTCCTGTGTTTTAACATTAAAGATTGAAGTTCCCAAAATATCGGACGGCATTAAATCCGGCGTGAATTGAATACGGCTGAAATCCGTTTTTAAGGTTTTAGATAACAGTTTAGCTGTCAATGTTTTAGCAATACCCGGAACACCTTCAATCAAAACGTGACCGTCAGCTAATAATGCTGTTAACAACAATTCGATAAAATTATGCTGACCGATGATGACTTTGGCTAATTCGTCTTTGATACGGTCAACTGCCGTTTTTAATTCTTCTAAATTTATTCTGTTTTGATATTCCATACGCATTAGTTAAAAGTTCTACTTCGACAGGCTCAGTAACCTGAGTTGAAAGTTAAAAGTTTTTTTCTGTTAATTTTTTATTTTTTCAATCTGTTTCTCTAATTTTAATACTGTTTTGGGTTCTATATCTTGTTGATTTTGAACAACTTCTATCACATCAAATAATTTTTTCACCTCTTCAATATTGGTTTTTGATTTTTGTGCAATTTTTTGCTTAAGCGTTGCTTCATCTTGCCGGATATCGATATGTAACTGATGGCGGACAAAGTCCATAAAATGCTTGATATGCAACAATGCTATTCGCTTGTGTTCGTTATTTTCAATATACATATCCGCAATGGTCTTGGTAAAATCGAGTGTTTCGTTTTTTGGCGGATTGACTACCGGAATAGCACGCTGCCTACGTTTGCCTTCAAACAGCACATACAACAATAACATTACAAATAACAAACGATATGACCATAAAAAACCCGGACTTTCTGTAATATATTGAAAAATACCGTTGCTTGAGGCACCGTTCTGCACATTTACCGACCAATAAACCGGTTTTTTAAGGTTGATATAACTCAACAAGCCGTTATAATACAACAAATTATGCTCATTCAAGATAAAATAATTGGTAAAAACATACGGAAATGAATGCAACATTATGTGTCCTTTACCGTAAGACACATCAATAAAATTAACATCCTGTTCATCATTATTTCCTACAAAATGCCCCAATTTTAAATAATTTTTCGTTGAAAGTGTGTCCTTAATAATAAAAGATTGGGCATAACTAAATTTATCGAATTTAATAGTATCTGATATGCTTAATTTCTGATTATCAAAATCTAAAATCAAGGAATTATTGAAACCTTTGGTAAAAAAAACACTGTATTCCAACTTCAAAGAATCAAGCAAGGCCGGTTCAATATTTTGAGAAGCAATCAATACATTATTTCCTTCTTTAACCCAATCAAGCAATGATTTTAAAGCGGTTTTTCCAAAAGAAATACTCGAATTATAAAAAACAAATGTGCCTTTTGCATCCGGATTTTTTTCAAAAAAAACATACAGAGACACATCAACATCTTTTAGCTGATCACCAAAATAATGCTTTGCTTCATGATACGCCACATAGGAGCCGTAAGGGATTTTATGCGATACGGCATAAGACGGATACCAATTGAGTTTTTGTTGCTGTCCTTCACTGAAAATTATCAGAAAAAGAAACAACAGCAATAAACCGAGAATGATTTTATCCTTTAAGCGCATTAAAAAAAATTATTGAGAAATGTTTTGGACAAATATAATGTTTTTTTTTGAGGAAATGAGGACTTATTTCGTTTGACATAAATGATTATATCTATTAGACACACTTACTACTTCCTACAATGTTTCTGCTGTAGATTTGAGGAAGTGAGGAAATGATTAGCACCTTATAAGATAATAAACTTTACAAACATTAAACTAATAATTTTTTTGTATTTTTAGCGATAAATTCAGGTTGCCGTTTATGAAAAATTTCAAATTCATTTTAGCGTTATCATTTTTAGTCTTTGCTTGCAAACAGCCTGCAAAGCAAAAGCCTGTTACGGTAAACAATATTGAAGTACAAAACATCGACCTATATCCGCAGTATCGCACTTGTCCCGATTATTTTGAAAAAGACAAACAACTTGAATGTTTGATGTTGAAAATCAACAACTTTATCACTTATCACATCAACAAAAAGTATCAAAAAGACTTTAAAGAATTAAAAGATACACTTTGGGTAAAATTTGAAATTGATACATTGGGGCATATACATTATATAAATATCACCCATATTAATGAGATAGGAAAAGATAGTATGTACAACGATATTTTCAAGAAAATTGCCTACAAAATACCTAAAATGAAGCCGGCTATTTATCAAAGAAATCCGGTTAATTTTGAATTTAAAGTACCAATTGTAAATTCAAATCAATAAATTTGAAGCCTTTATGACCAAAGAAGAAGCTAAAAACAGGATAGACATTCTAAGAAACGAATTGCGGGAAGCTA
>JALVLX010000190.1 GCA_027032855.1 Flavobacteriales bacterium
TCTTGTAAGTAATTCATTGGTTTTGAGTAATAAATCGTCAAAATCCATAGCGCCGGCTCTGAAACAGCGATCGACATAACGTTGGTAAATATCACCCATTTGCGGACGTTTGGCATAATGGTCGGCTTCCATCAGTTCGGGATTGTTGAAATAGGCACGAACCGTTATCAAATTGTTTTTGAATTTTGAAATACGGCTTTGAATCTGCTTGGGTTTATAAATATCGGAATCTAAGTTTAAATCTTTGATAACTTGTTTGATAAGTTGCAAACTGTCGGAACTGTCATAAATGGTAAAATCACGCGGGTAACCCAATTTGTCGGATTCGGAACGCAATATGCGTGCAAATATTGAGTGAAAAGTTCCCATCCAAATATTTTTAGCTTCGCTTTCGCCTACAATTCCGGCAATCCGTTCTTTCATTTCGCGTGCCGCTTTATTGGTAAAGGTCAGCGAAAGAATATTGAACGGGTCAACGCCTTGTTCCATTAAGTAGGCTATACGGTAAGTCAGTACACGGGTTTTACCGGAACCGGCTCCGGCTATGACCATTAAAGGACCGTCAACGTGGGTAACGGGTGCGCGTTGTGCGTCATTTAGTTCTTGCAGATAGTTTGTTTTACTCATAATGGCAAAATTACATATTTTTACAGGGAAATTCTCTTTGATTATTGAAAACTTATTCACAATTTTACTAGTTTCGAGTATCAAGTAGAGACGCACGACACGTGCGTCTTAATTGAAAATTGAAAATGGCGCTTCGGTACAATCCCGATTTCATCGGGATTACTCAGCGACCTTGTTCCTCAATTCATCAAATTAAAAGCAGGAATATAGAATGTAGCTGTAAACAATCATCAAAGCACAAAATATTCTATGAAGCACAACAAATCATCAATTCATCAAAAACAATTTATACATTATATTATATATGACAATTTTTATTTTTATGTCAAAAGTGCATGATACGGTATAAATTCTTTATTTTGGGTTGTGAAATCTTAATAAAATGTTAATCTTTGTTAAAAAAGAGCCTTTTATAAAAAAAACAATCGTGTATTGAGAGTTTGGCACGGGTTTTGTTATACTTCAAACGTGAGATTTTTTTTCATAGTTGAGTTATTTTGGTTAAGGGAAGGACCGTTGTAGTAATACAGCGGTCTTTCTTTTTTTATATTTTTGTAAAAAAGCTTTCCGGTATGTTTGCTCTGGTTGACGGTAATAATTTTTATGCTTCTTGCGAACGGGTTTTCAATCCCGCTTTGCGTGATAAGCCCATTGTTGTTTTGTCTAGCAATGACGGTATCGTTATAGCAAGGAGCAATGAAGCCAAAGCTTTGGGAATCAAAATGGGGACGCCCACTTTTGAGATTAAAGACTTGATTGCCAAGCAAAAAGTTTTGGCTTTTTCTTCCAATTTTGCACTTTACGGTGATATGTCGCAACGGATGATGCGTATATTTAGAGATTTTACGCCGGACATTGAAGTTTATTCGATTGATGAAGCTTTCCTTGATTTTTCCGGTTTTAAAAATATGGATTTGAAGCAAACCGGTATTGATTTGCGAAAAAAAGTTTTGAAATATATTGGTATTCCGGTGAGTGTGGGGTTTGCATCTAGTAAAACGCTGGCTAAAGTTGCCAATAGAATTGCTAAAAAGTTTATGAAAAACGGCGTGGCGTTGATAGACACGCCTGATAAAATAGAACGTGCCCTTAAAATGACACCAATTGATGATGTATGGGGTATTGGGCGGCGGTACTCACATTTTTTACAAAAACATGGAGTGAAAACGGCTTGGGATTTTACCCGTTTGTCCGATAGTTTTATCCGCAAAAATATGTCGGTAAACGGTTTGCGTACCAAGGAGGAATTGCTGGGGATATCTTGTATCCCCATGGCTTATCATCCGGAGCCACGTAAAGCTATTCGTACGGCACGAACTTTTGCACAAACAAAATCGACGTATGACGAAGTGGCAGAAGCGGTGTCGGGGTTTGCGGCGGATTGTGCTCGAAAATTAAGGGAGCAGGGGAGTGTTGCAAATTTGGTTACGGTTTTTGTCAGAACGAACAGGTTTGATAAAAAAAATCCTTATTATGCCAACAATTTTACGTTGCAAGTCAACGCAACATCAAGCAGTATTGATTTGATAAAAGCGGCAAAAGCGGCATTAAAAATCATCTTTAAGGAAGGTGTGCTTTATAAAAAAGCCGGGGTTATGGTGTCGGGTTTAATCCCTGAAAAGCACCGGCAGTTATCCCTGTTTGACGACCAAAATGTTGAGAAACACAGGCGTTTGATGCAAACTATTGACCGGCTCAATAATCGTGAAGGATTCAAGGTTGTCAGGTTTGCTGCTGAGGGTGATTTTGCTTTGTTGCAAGCTGCCAAAAGACATCCGGCAAGTTCAAAAACCATTTGCTGGTATAATGCTAAGCAGTATCAGTCTTATGTTTATGTTTTGAGGAATGAGGAGTGAGGAATTATTTCAAGTTCATAGAATACTTTGAGTTTTAATGATTATTTACTGCTTCAAACCTTAATTCTGCAACTAATTTGAGGAAATGAGGATTTATTGTGCTTTACAGATTGCTTTGCGTTCTGATGAGTGTTGATTGCTTTATACTTCTAACTTCAAATTGAGGAGTGTGAAACGAAGGTCACTGAGTGATCCCGATAGAAATCGGGATTGTATCGAAGTGACCGGTTTTGAATTGAGAAGTTAAAAAAAAATCTTATTTTTGAAACAAAATCAATATTATGAAGTTAAAAAAGCAGCTGACCTTAGTTTTTTTGTTTGCTATTTACGTAATTTTTGCTCAATATACTGAATCTTCCGGTGTGCGACATTTTATCAAAGTGGAAGGAGGTAGTATATTATTTTACAAATCTACTTTGTCAGAAACTTCTACGGAATTGAAGCCGGGTGAGAAACCGGCATTTAAC
>JALVLX010000191.1 GCA_027032855.1 Flavobacteriales bacterium
CATTGCAACAACCACTGCGAAGAAGGCAACACCTTCGACCAATGCAGCTGCAACGATCATCAAAGTAAATAATTTTCCGTATAGTTCAGGTTGACGTGCAGAAGCTTCCAAAGAAGACGCACCGATTTTACCGATACCGATTCCGGCACCGATAGCTGCTAAACCTGCTCCTATACCTGCTCCAATTGATGCTGGCATAATTACTTGATTTTAGGGTTAATATTTCAACGATAAGCTTCCGGACCTTTAAGCCCTTCAGCTATTTTTTAATTCTATTTTAATTAATGTGCTTCTTCTTTTACAGCCATTCCGAAATAGATAGCCGATAAAAGCGTAAACACATAAGCTTGTAAGAACGCTACAAGCAATTCACTGATATACATAAAAATGGTCGCAAATCCCGATGCAAACGGGACGCCCCAATTTTTAAATACGAAAATTAAGGTTACGAATGTTAAGATAATCGTGTGACCTGCCAAAATATTAGCAAACAAACGAATCATCAAGGCAAAAGGCTTGGTAAAAATACTTAAGATTTCAATCAATGCGATAAAAGGCTTTAAGATAACCGGCACACCCGGAGGCCACAAAATATGTGTCCAGTATCCTTTATTGCCATTAACGTTGGTAATAACAAATACGATAACAGCCAATACGAATGTAACAGCTATGTTTCCGGTAATATTAAAACCGAAAGGTGAAAAAGGAATCAATCCGAATAAATTGGCAAACAAAATAAAGAAAAAGACCGTTAAAAGGAACGGTACGAATTTTTCATATTTCGGACCGATATTTTCTTTTGCCATATCGCGAATAAACACGATTAAAGGTTCCACAAAACTTGCAATACCTCTCGGCACTTTATTTTTATCGTAAGATTTTTTGACAAAAAACAACACTAACAATAAGGCTAAAAAGGTCAGCAACATTGAAAAAACGTTCTTAGTAATGGAAAAATCCAAAGGTCTTTGATTCATAGTCACCTCATTGGGTTCTACATGCTCACCAACTTTATCAGCATAAACGATTAAATCATGAATACGTTTAAATTTCTGACCGTTTTTTTCTACGACCACGTGACCGTGCTCATCTCCTTGAAAATCTGCAGACGAGAAAATAGTTAAGCCATTATCTGTCCAAAGAATAACCGGCAAATGAAAAGTTGTATGAACAAAAGGCAATTCAAATGCGTAATCATGAGAGTCGGACAAGTGATGGTTAATCATCTCTGTCGGGTCAAAAGGCTCGTCACCTTTAGCTTCATGCTGCGCTTCAGCTTGTTCCGTATGATGTTCAGCTTCAGTGCCATGTTCATGCTCTTGTGCAGACAAGTTAAAACCTGCCAAAAACAAACTTATAAATATAAATATGTATGTAAAGAATCTGTAATTCATATCCTTTTAAAGATTTTTGCAAAAATAAGACTTTTTTTTGTTAAGACAATTTTTTTTATCAATTAAAAATGAGATTAATGTTTTATTAAGTTTTTGTGCAATTTCTGTCATTTTTGTTCTAATAATCAAAAAGTTCTGTAAAAAAACACAATCTTACCTCTTATTTATTTAACTTTCATAAAACCCTTAAATTTTCTCCCGAACATAATACATAAAAATATCCGTTTCTTTATTATCAATACTTCGTTATAAAATCATGCAGCGATTGTTCCGTAACTGATTAGTTCTCTGATTTTATGATTATTTTTTTGTTTGTTCGGTGGAATACCGAACACGTTAAAAAATCTTTTTAATAGTAACTCATTGTGATACATTGTTTTAATATTCCTCATTGAGAATGCAGGTCTTTTATCTTTTTCAATAGGCAACCAATGTGTAATTTTAGCGATATTGATGGTAGAAAGCGATAAATTGAAGTAAAATCTAATTTATTTTCACTTCTAGCTTGGACGTCTTCCAACCCCGTATGTTGCTTGGCGTCTCTGTATAAAAATTCTATTTGAAAACGACTTCTATAATGTTTTAAAACGGTATGAGCATCTAATGTTAAATCGGTTGAAAAATAAAGTTTGTGTGACCATGCCTTTTTGATTTTTTGTGCATACAATTACTAAATTTATGATTCTTTTCAAGGATTTTGAATGTACTATTGCGTGATAGATTTTTGTCTTGTCAGATTTTTCAATCAGTTTGAAATAATTCATATTCAAGTTATTATAGTCTATTTTGCCATCAAATTTTTTAGGACGCCCTCTGCCTTTTTTTTGTTCACCATTAAACAAATATTGTAAAGCCGCATCATTACGAAGTCTTGAAGTGACTTCAAAATTATTATCTGTTAATTTTTCAACAAAATTTATTTTTAAGAAAAAAGCATCAGCAACAATATGTTTAGATATCTCTTGTAGTTGTTCTTTTCTTTGAACAACAATGTCGGCATAGTAATCTAATAAGCTCGTTTGTTCTTAATCTGCAAGGGTTTGTACTGCTTCTAAATGAAAGGCGGTATGATTGTCTAAATCAATACTTGCAATACCGGTAATTTCAAGTCCCCACTTAACTTCGCCTGCTACACCTGACCAAAAATAACTACCACCGGGCGTGTGTTTACCCGATTTTTTAATATAGCTCGGATCTATGGCAATTATATTATTGTTACTACTATGCTCTAAAACCATTTCTTTATTGAATTGTAAAAAGTCTAATGACTTCTCAAATTGTTGCCGAAATCGTTGCTCACTATATTCACTAAAACGAGCAAATTGTAAGAAATTAAGCTTTCCTTTGATACTCAAAAAAAGACAAAATATTTCTTCCATAAATTTTTTTCTTTTTTTATTTAAGCCAATCATTTTGTCAAATAAATTTTTTATGTGATATTTGTAGTGGTTTTGTTCTTTGATAATCATATTTTTGTAATCTTTTGTAACTACTAAATACTGATTATCAGGGACATTACCAAATTTTTTAAAACTTATTTTTCTGATTATCAATGATTTAAATTAAAATATAACGAACTATTGTAATATAGCATAAACCGGAAAATGGTCACTGATACCGCCTTGATACCGGCGTCCTTTATAAGTGCGATAAGGCTGATTTTTGTATTTGCCGTGCCAATCTTTTAAAAAATCAGGATTAAAAATTTTTAAATTCTCAAAAAGAAGCCCGTCTCCCGATGCAAAACTTTGACTGAACATCATTTGATCAAACAAATACCAATCGCCCCGATATACCAAACTGCCTTTGTGATGTTTGTATAAATCTGCCGCCGGATGCAACAACTGTCTTCTACTGACAATTTCCATGATATATTTATCATCCGGATTGGTGTTAAAATCACCCATTATAATAAATTTGGCTTCCGGTTGTTCGTAGTAAATATAATCTATTAATTCAGAGAGTTTTTCAGCAGCTTCGTAGCGTTTATAATCCGATTCCAATTCGCCTTCGCGACGGCTGGGCCAATGGTTGACAAAAACATGTAAAATTTCATCAAACAATTGTAGTTTTACATATAAAATGTCTCGTGATTTGTATACTTTGCCCTCATTATTATACAGAATAAGCGGGTGTGCTTGAGTTTCCAATATTTTAACAAAATTTGAACGGTAAAGTAAAGCTACATCAATACCACGTCTGTCCCCGGATTCATAGTGGACAAAATTATAATTAAAAGGTTTCAGATGCCTGTTCTTGACAATATTTTTCAACGCCCGCTTATTTTCTATTTCGACTAAGCCAACCAACACAGGTGGCATAGCGGTTTCTTTCAACCCAATCTGTTGAATGGCATGCGCAATTTTTGTTGACTTTCGTTGAAAACGCTTATTAATCCAACGCATAATACCTTTTGGGGTAAAGGCATCATCCGCCGTACGGGGATCATCATACGTATCGAAAAAATTTTCGAGATTATAAAAACCTATGCTTATTTTTTGTGTCATCACAATTTAAATAAGCTAATATATAAAAAATACCTTATCTTTGAAAGCAAATTTATCAATAATGAAGCAAGGTAAACTTATTATTTTTTCAGCACCGTCCGGAAGCGGCAAAACTACTTTGGTGCATCATCTGTTGCAACAACCTGAATTGAATTTAGCATTTTCCGTGTCGGTTGCGTCAAGAGAGAAACGTCCGAATGAAGTTGACGGCAAAGATTATTATTTTATTTCTCCCGAAGAATTTCAACAAAAAATAATAGAAGAGGCTTTTGTGGAATGGGAAGAAGTTTATAAAAATAATTACTACGGTACACTAAAATCTGAAGTAAAGCGCTTGTTGAACGAAGGAAAAAATGTGATTTTTGATATTGACGTCAAAGGTGGCTTAAACATCAAAAAACAATATCCGGACAACAGCTTGGCTATCTTTGTTCAACCGCCGTCTATTACCGAATTAAAACATCGCTTAGAAACACGACAAACCGAAACACCCGAAAAAATCAAAATGCGTATAGATAAAGCGGATGAAGAAATGCAATATGCCAAAGATTTTGATGTTATTATTATAAATGACGACTTAGAAAAGGCTAAAGAAGAAGCTTATCATACCGTCAAATCGTTTCTTGAAAAGCATTCTTAATGAGAAAAAATATTTTATTCTTTTTATTAGGCTTAATGTTATTCAGCGCTTGCAAAAAGCGTTCAAAATACAACAATCCTTATTTGGAAAATGTCAGTTTTTCCATAGAAATCAATTTGGATTTACCCGAATATACGCCTTTAAAATATGCCAACAATTCCGTTTTGGTACACAATACCGGTATCAAAGGGGTCATTGTTTTTAATACGGGCAACGGCTACAATGCGTTTGAAGCCAGTGATCCAAACCATTACCCTTCGGTATGTTCTACCATGCAACCCAATCAGTTTACTTGCAAATGCAATTGTGAAGACAATACTTACAGCTTGCATACCGGACAACTGAGCTCCGGCAATGGTGATTATGGTTTAAAACCTTATCATATAGTCCAATCCGGTAATAAGCTTATTATCTCTAACTGATGGTTTTTGATTTCAGATTTGCGATATCAGATTTCAGATTTGCGATTTTTAGGTCACCGAGTGATTTTGTGAGGTACGAGCAAAATTGTACCGAGGTGAACCATAAAAGACATAAAAGGTCATATATGATTTCCGGCTCTATATTGATTTCGGTAGGTTATATATAATATTCAAATAATCATATCAGCTACAATTAATCTCTACAAACTTTCAACTTTGTACTTTCAACTTTCAACTAAATCAGTGTGTCAATTCCTTAAATAACTGCTCCAAATTTTTATTTTTCTGACGCATTTGCAAGATTTTTACGCCTTGTTCTTGTGCAAAGTCAAAAATGGCAGAACGCATATCGTCTTGGGTTTCAAAAGCTAAACACCAAATATGGTCATAAATGTTTTCGGCTGCCGAAATATAAGGCAAGTTGTCTAAAAATTCGCGTTCAATTCTGACATCAAATTCCACTTCGATAATCTGCTGTTGTCCCGCTTGCAAGGCTTTTAAAGATTCGTCGGCCATAATCATACCTTTATTGATAATCAATACCCGGTCGGCCAGATGTTCTACTTCCTGCATGATATGCGAAGACAAAATCAAAGTTTTATCGCGACCTAAATCTTTGATTAATTGCCGGATTTCAACCAGCTGATTGGGGTCCAAACCGGTTGTCGGTTCGTCCAAAATCAGAATGTCGGGGTCGTGAATTAAAGCAGCCGCCAAGCCAACCCGCTGGCGATAACCTTTGGAAAGTTGCCCTATTTTTTTGTGCGCTTCCGGTGTCAATCCGGTGTCCGTAATCACATGCTCAACACGGTTTGTATCCGTATGATAAACCGAAGCCACAAAAGCCAAATATTCCCGCACATACATGTCCAAATACAAAGGGTTGTGTTCGGGCAAATAACCGATATGTTTCTTGATATCCAAACTGCCGGATGTGGCATCCATACCCATGACCTTAACTACGCCTTCATCAGGTTTTATATAGCCTGTGATGATTTTCATCAAAGTGGATTTGCCGGCTCCGTTGGGTCCCAACAACCCGACAATTTCTCCTTTTCCGATATGAAAGGAAACATTGTCTAACACCTTTTGAGTGCCGTACGATTTTTGAATATTATTCAGTTCTATTCTATTCATTCTTTTTAAAAGCTTTATAAATTAAGCCGGCTAAATATTGTGCCGACATAAAGGCGACGACATTATATAATACGGAAATCCACAAAAAACCGATATGATAATGAACTTTGTTGTAAATACGCAATAAAATGATAAACACAACGGGTATATGAATGGCTAGCATCCAATCCCGCGATTTGAATTTACTTTTGACACGCCAAAATCCGAAAGGAAATGCCAAAAAGAACACAATAACAGCAAAGGTTATATTATCCACATATAATTATTTTTGCAAATGTAAGTCAAATATAATAATTTTGATAGAACTAAAACAAAACCGATGTTAAACCAAGCCCGTTTATCGCAATTTTTATTTTTAGATATCGAAACTGTCCCCGAAATTTACCGTTTTGACGATTTGGATAATACTAAAAGAAAACTTTTTGAAAAAAAAATACGTTACAGGATTAATGACGATACAACTGCAGAGGATTTGTACGAACAAGCCGGCATTTGGGCGGAATTTGGTAAAATTATCGTGATTTCCGTAGGCTTTTTTGCCAAAGATGACGGTAGTGAGTTTCGACTTAAGTCTTTTGCATCTGATGATGAAGTACAACTTTTAAACGATTTTGCCAATATGCTCAATACCAAATATTTTCAACGTAAAGACCTAAAACTCTGTGCCCACAACGGCAAAGAATTTGACTTTCCTTACATAGCCCGTCGTATGATTATAAACAATATTCCGGTTCCGTCACAATTGGCTGTTTACGGCAAAAAACCTTGGGAAACACCATTTTGCGATACCATGGAATTGTGGCGGTTCGGCGATTATAAACATTATACGTCTTTGGAATTACTTACTCATATTTTGGGGATTCCTTCCCCAAAACAAGACATTGAAGGAAAAGATGTGGCTCGGGTATATTATGAAGAAATAGATTTGGAACGTATTAAAACATATTGCGAAAACGATGTGATTGCTGTAGCGCAAATAATGCTACGCTATATGGGAAAAGATTTGATGAGTGACGAACAGATTGTCAAGGTTGATTGATATGCCGTAAATCAATACATCAAATATTGCTTGGACTTGTTTCGCCAGCCGGCTTGGTTTTCATATTTGACAAAGTATATTTTTAAATCCGCCTGATTTTCATAATCTACAAAATAGATTTTCTTATCCGCTTGGTTTTCGTACTTGACAAAAAACCATTTGCCGTTATTTTGCCCGGCTTGATTCTCGTATTTTACTTTATAAACTTTTAAGTCAGCCTGATTTTCATATTTAACGACATACACTTTTACATCAGCTTGGTTTTCATACTGAACAGAAAAAACTTTTTGAGCCGATATATTTTGAAAAGCAAAAACAATAATGATGCTGACAATAATTTTTCGTAACATAAACTTGTGATTTAAAACTTAAAATTACAAAATAAAACTTAATAATTCGTAAATTTGTCCAAAAACATAAGTATTATGAGTTCTATTTTTACCAAAATTATCAATCGTGAAATTCCGGCTTATATCGTAGCCGAAGACGACAAACATATTGCTTTTTTTGATATTTTTCCCAATGCCAAAGGTCATACTTTGGTGGTGCCGAAGCTAGAAATTGACAAAATTTTTGACCTGCCTGAACAGGATTATCTTGATTTAATGCAATTTGCCCGTAAAGTAGCCAAAGCGCAAGAGCAAGTTTTTACAGGTGCCAAGCGAATAGGTATGGCTGTTATCGGCTTGGAAGTGCCTCACGTACACGTACATCTGATTCCGCTAAATGATATGACCGATATAGATTTTGGTAAGAAAGTAGAATTGTCTGAAGCCGAATTTAAAGATTTGCAACAACAAATGCTGGTAGCATTTGAACAATTGAAATAATTTATCTCTTGACCCGGCAGGTCGCGCAGACCTGTTGGTCTTTCTAAACTCTTCAGTTAGATTATTATTTATTTTTCTGACGTTTTACAAGCATATAAAAATCGTTGCCAATGTCCAAATAGCCTTGGTCGTAAACAAAATAGTAAACCTTTTGTTTTTTGGTAGTGTAAATACTCGTAAAAAGATTGAAATCAAACCCGGCGGCAACCAGTTTTGATTTGTGTACATTGGTTTTATCTTCCGGATTTAATTCACTTAGTATCCGCCAATTTTTCTTCAACCGATTATTGGTGGTTCTGATGAGGTTACTGCCTGCTTTGTTTTTACGGTTATTATAAGCATTGCGACAGTAATCCGAACAAAATTTTTTGTCAGACCGTCCTAAAATAGGTGCACCGCATTCCAAACATTTTTTTTCCACAATTATTCTTTAATAAAAGACTGATTGTCAAATATACAATTTTTTGATGATATGGTTAACCCACATTATTCATGAATAATGTGGAGTTTAAAGTTTATAATGTTGAAAGTTAGAAAG
>JALVLX010000192.1 GCA_027032855.1 Flavobacteriales bacterium
ACATAGCCTTCAGCATCTTTTTTGACAACCGGTTCTATTGTTTGATGTTCTTCTTGCAATTTTAAATAGTTTTCCAAAACTGCCTTACTGTCAGCGTCCGGTTCACTTTTAGCATTTCTCAATTTGTGCGAAGTTCTTTTGATAACCACATTATGCACTTTCCCTAAACTGTCAGCCAACTTTTTGGCATTATCGTGACAAAAATCAACCACTCCGGTCAAGCCGTCTTTCGAAGCAACTGTCTCAATATTGGATTTGAAAACTTTGAAGGTATTTTTGGCAATAATCATACCTTTCATTTTGTAAGCTTTGTGGTCAAAAGCCGGTTTTTCTGCTTGTGTTTCCTGCTTTTTGGCAGCATCTTCTTTAGGTTCTTGTTTTGTTTCACTTTGACAGGCACTAAAAGTTACGATTAGTGCACCAATCCATAATAGTTTTTTCATAGTTTTTATTTTTTAATTTATTTAATTATTCATTGCAGGCATACCTGTTTCCAAAGGTAATTGTAGTTTTTTCCATTCATTTATACCGTACACCAAATTTACCACATGTTTAAAACCGAGCTTTTTAAATATAGGTATAGAATTACTGCTACGGTTTCCACTACGGCAATATATATAGACCGGTCGCAATTTGTCAAAACCTGCTTTATCCAAGTTTTTGGCAAAATTAGGATCATAATAATTGATTAATACAGCACCTTTTATATGCCCCGAAGCATATTCACGAGGCGTCCTGATATCAATAATTTGCGGATTTTTGTCTCTTCCAATCATTTGAGCAAAAATTTTTGCTCCGGGATTACTGAAAGTTGGTTTTACTTTATGTAGATCTGATACAAATTGTCCTGTGCTAAATTGAACCGCACCCAACAAAAATAAAATCAATAGGTTTAATTGTAGTTTTTTCATAATGCACTGTATTTTGTGTGAAATTAATTTTGAATTGCAAAAATATGACATTTGTCATAAATTAACAAACGTCCATTCCGCTACAAAAATTTTGCCAAAAAACCAGGGCAAACGCACTAAAAAAATTAAAATATTTCTTTTAGCCCCGTACGGACATCCTGTTTGTTGTAGAATAATGCATCACAATACTAAAAAGCCCCATCGGGGCGACCTAATAAAATTACAAATAATGCACGCTATAGGTCACTCCTACGGAGCTATTTGTTATCATTCACTTGTCTTATTACAAACGGTACGCTTCTACGGAGCTGATATTAAGAAATTTGCAAGTCAAAACAATTTGATTAAACTATCATTTTATGAAATTTTCAAATAATATATATAGTGCGTCTGCCCTGACCAAAAACCAAAGCATATTTATATTATTGTCCAAATCTTTTTATCTTTACATTTTCAAAAACACCGGACACCGGACATCTGACATCCAACATAAAAAATTCACTAAATTTGCAAAAAAATAAAATCAATAATAAAAATGAGTTATTCCACAGAAAAATTACCTTACAAAATAAAAGATATAAATTTGGCCGGTTGGGGTCGTAAAGAGATTGAATTAGCCGAAGCCGAAATGCCCGGCTTGATGTCCTTGCGAAAAAAATATGCAGACAGTAAACCATTAAAAGGTGCTCGCATCGGTGGGAGTCTGCACATGACTATTCAAACTGCTGTTTTGATTGAAACTTTGGTTGCTTTGGGCGCAGAAGTGCGTTGGACTACCTGCAATATTTTTTCAACCCAAGACCACGCAGCTGCTGCTATCGCCAAAGCAGGCATTCCGGTATTTGCTTGGAAAGGCATGAGTGACGAAGATTATGATTGGGCACTCAACCAAGTTTTATTCTTTGACGATGGCAAGCCGTTAAACATGATTTTGGACGATGGAGGCGACTTGACCAACAAAGTACTCGACGAACATCCCGAATTGGCAAAAGGTATTAAAGGTATTTCAGAAGAAACAACCACAGGGGTACACCGTTTGTACGAACGCATGCGTAACGGCACGTTGCCTATTCCGGCATTCAATGTTAATGATTCTGTAACCAAATCAAAATTTGACAACAAATACGGCTGTCGTGAATCGGCGGTTGATGCCATTCGTCGCGGGACTGATTTAATGTTGGCAGGAAAAGTAGTGGTTGTTGCAGGATACGGTGATGTCGGTAAAGGAACCGCTGCTTCGTTTCGCGGTACCGGTTCGCGGGTTATCGTTACCGAAATAGACCCGATTTGTGCCTTGCAAGCAGCTATGGAAGGCTATGAAGTCAAACGTATGGACGATGCTGTCAAAGAAGCTAATATTGTAGTGACAGCTACCGGAAATAAAGATATTATCACCGCAAAACATTTTAAAATGATGAAAGATAAAACCGTTGTAGCAAATATCGGACACTTTGACAACGAAATTGATATGGCTTGGCTGGAAGATAATTACGGACATACCAAAGATACGATTAAGCCACAAGTGGATAAATTTACGGTTGACGACCACGATGTCATTATTTTGGCAGAAGGACGCTTGATGAATTTGGGCGTCGCAACCGGACACCCGAGTTTTGTGATGAGTAATTCGTTTACCAATCAGGTATTGGCACAAATGGAACTCTGGCAACACGGCGAAAAATACGAAAACAAAGTCTATATGCTCCCCAAACATTTGGACGAAATGGTTGCCCGTTTGCACCTGGAACATCTCGGTGTAGAACTGGACGAATTAACAGAAGAACAAGCCGCCTACATAGGCGTGAAAAAAGAAGGACCGTTTAAACCGGAGTATTACAGGTACTAGTTGAATTGAAAATGGAGAACTAAAAACTTTCAACTTTTAACTTTTAACTAACTAAAGTTTCGCACTTACTTTTATGATGCTAATTTACAACTATTTATCGATTTTGTCCCCTTTTCTTTTTCACCAATAATATCACTGTAAACGATTAATTTTGAGATTATTACATTGAAATC
>JALVLX010000193.1 GCA_027032855.1 Flavobacteriales bacterium
ATCTCATATTTCTCATTTTTTTTCCATAAATTAGTAACATTAATTCAAAATAAAAAAATATGTCAAGCATAAAAAAATTAAAGAAAGATATCAACTATATTTTTGGTGAAGTTATTGACGAAATTAACTTCAAACAATTACTAAATCCTGAAGTAGCTGAAGAAAAAGTTGAAGAATTGATTGATGAAGCTGTTGCTGCTTACGAAAATTTTTATCAAAAAATTCATGCCGGTAGAAAGGCGGAAAATGTCAAAAGTTACTTTAAAAATTTGACCGGAGAAATTAATGAAGCGGTTGAGAAGTTGATGGATAAAATTGAATCTTTGTAATCAAAACTTAAGATTTTTATTATAAACCACCTTTTTGGGTGGTTTTTTTATGTAAAAATATCTCATAAAACCGTTATATCGTTCGAATTTTTATAACTTAGCAGTTTGATAAAAAATGAAATGATATGATAGCAAAGAGAAAACAGAAAGATTGGAACAAAATCAAAACGAATGATTCATGGCAAATTTTTAAAGTCATGTCAGAATTTGTAGAAGGTTTCGAAAAAATGAATAAAATAGGTCCGTCGGTCACGATTTTTGGGTCGGCGCGTGCCAAAAGCGATACCAAACATTATAAAATTGCCAAAAAAATAGCCAAAAGACTATCGCAAGAAGGTTTTGGTATTATCACCGGAGGTGGTCCCGGCGTTATGGAAGCCGCCAATAAAGGCGCACAAAAAGCAGGTGGTGCTTCTGCCGGCTTAAATATTGTCTTGCCTTTTGAACAAGAAGCAAATGCTTACATCGACCCGGATAAATTGGTTGATTTTAACTACTTTTTTGTGCGCAAAGTGATGTTTGTCAAGTATGCGCAGGCATTTGTGGTGATGCCCGGAGGATTTGGAACGCTTGATGAACTTTTTGAAGCCATAACTTTGATTCAAACCAAAAAAATTGAAAAATTCCCCGTGATTTTATTTGATACAAAGTTTTGGGAAGGCTTATTAGATTGGATCAAAGATACCTTGCGCGATGAATACCAATACATCAGTCCCAAAGATATGAATCTGATTCACTTAACCGATGATGTTGATGAGGTGGTGAAAATCATTTCCGATTTCTATAAAAAACGTCATTTGAGCCCTAATTTTTAGTTTTAAGTAAATAATGTTTTTGCCCAGATATGAATGGGCTTATACATATTGTCAGAAATTCTCTGATGTTTTTAAACGAACAAACAAACTTTGATGAAATTTTATTTATACACTATTTTGCTGTTTCTGACCTTGACGGTACAAGGGCAAACGCAGCTTAAATTAATGAGTTATAATCTGTTACATTATCCGACAGGTACCGGAGGCGATAGAAGTGATGAGTTGCATTATATTTTGAACAATTATCAACCGGATATTTTTATGGCTTGCGAAATTGAAGATGAAACCGGAGCCAATGAAATTCTGGATTATTGTTTGGGGACCCAAAATTATGCCGGCTCAACCTTTTCCTATAACCATTCGGGAAATTATTATTTGCAACAAATGCTGTATTATAATAAACACAAATTTGAGCTCGTCAATGAAACCTATCTGACTACGTATATCAGAGACATCAACCATTATACCTTGAAATTGAAATCTGACAATCCGTCGGATGATATTTATATTGATGTATATGTAGCACATTTAAAGGCCGGAAACTACAATGATGATCCGCAAATCAGAGCGGATATGGTTAATGTTTTGATTAATGATTTACCTAATATACCGGCTGATCATTTTGTAGTTTTTGCCGGTGATTTTAATCTTTATAGTGCCAATGAAACAGCTTATCAGGCTATATTAAATCAAGGGAATGCCGTTGTGTTTCATGATCCGGTTAACCGTCCGGGAAGTTGGCACAACAATACAAATTTTCAAGATTTACACACCCAAGCAACGCATGCCGTATCCGATAACAATTTTGTAGGAGGCGGATTAGATGACCGTTTTGATTTTATACTTTTATCTGATAATTTGATGAACAGCCCTGTTTTGCACTACGTTAATGATTCTTATGCAGCTTACGGTAATAACGGAACATGTTTTAATCATGCTATAACGCATTCCGCCTGTGACGGTAATACTTACGATACCACCTTACGGCAACATTTGTACAATATGAGTGACCATTTGCCGGTGGTGTTGACTTTGGAAACGCCTGTTACGGTAAGCATAAATGATGAAGTCTCAACACCAGCCTTCAGTATTGCCGAAGGCAATGTAATTCATTCGGGCTTTCATGTCATATCTAATTCAAGTAGCAATTTTGAAGTAAAACTTTACAGCACAACGGGACAACGTATTAAGACTTTCGACAATTACCATAACGGGGTATATTTCGATATGTCCGATTGTTCATCCGGTATTTATTTTTTGCAACTGAAAGATATTCAAAATCAACAGCTTATAAAAATTGTTAAGGCAGATTAAACATATTATTTCACTTGTATTTTTTCTGGTATTTTCCGGAGTTCAAGGACAAATACTGGTAAAACAACACCAAATTAATATTGTTTATGATAGTTTGACCAAGAATTTGCATGTACACCAACAAAGTTTGGTTGTAAACAATAATAAAGAAGCTGTTAAGCATTTGATTTTACTGAATTGGGCTAATGTTTATGCCAACAAACATACGGCTTTGGCACAAACTATTTTTGAAAATTATAATCTCAATTTTCATTTTTCTACTAAAAAGGAAAGGGGAGAAGTGCAACTTAAAACTTTGCAAATCAACGCGGTAAACTCAAAAGACAGTTTGCGACAAATTCAAGCTGATGTTTATGTATTAAATTTGCCTGAAGTTTTAAAAACCAATGACAGTTTAAGTCTTGATTTCCGCTATGATATAAAATTACCGAAATCAAAATTTACGGGTTATGGCATTGATAAAAAAGGCAATATACTGTTACGAAATTTTTATTTTCAGCCGGTACCTGATACTTCACAAACCTATCCTGATAAGAATATTGATGATTATCCTGCATTTCCAACGCGTTTTTTTATTAATTTGAATAATTTTCCGGTTAACAAACAGCTTTATTCTAATTTATTTGTGAACGGACAAAATCAATTAACGGGTGTGGTGAAAAATCCTGAAATTTTGATTACATCTGATGTTTACAAAACTTATGGATATGCAGATAAGCAAATCATTCTACCTGAAGATGAAGCTTTGGATGATGTTGATAAGTCGTTGATTGTTAACAATATTATGGTTTTTCTAAACAATAATGCAGGGCTTTATCCTGAAAGCAAAATATTGATAACAAAGCCGGATTTTATAAACTATAAAGTTTACGGAATTGATTTGTTACCAAAAATGCTCAATCCGTATAAGCGACGTTTTCTTTGGGAATTTGCAGTTTTGCATCAAATTGCGCGAGTGTATGCTAATGCTATGTTAACTGATAGGCGTCAAAATGCTTGGATGCAAGACGGAATGGCAAATTTCTGGGAGTATCAATATTTGAAAAAGACTTATCCCGGTTTGCCTTTGTTGGGCAGATTGTCCAAAAACATATTAGTTCGTTTTTTTTATGCGTCACAGGTTAAAATGTCTGAAAAATATCCATGGTTATATTTGAATGTTGCACGTTTGAATAAGGATCAGCCTTTGCGTATGGCGCTGGATTCGTTAACCAACTACAACCGTAATGTAACAATGCCTTATAAAGCGGCTTTGGGTTTGAAAATATTAAATGACCGGCACCCCGGATTTGAAAAACGTTTAAAAGATTTTTATGCTTTGGCAGTTTCACAAACTGTTTCCGCTACAGATTTTATTGATAAAGTTGTTGATAAGAAAGAATTGCAATGGTTTGAAGATTATGTCAATACCACAAAAAAGTATGATTATAAATTGCAAAAAATTATTGAAAAAAATGATTCTATTTATTTGAAAGTCAAGAACAGAAAGCACAATTTACTGCCTTTGAGTTTGTATGGCATCGTCAATGACAGTGTGTTGTTGTTGAAACAGGTCAATGCATTTAAAAATGATAGCGTGGTGGGGATTAAAAAACGACATTACAAATTTGTAGGCTTAAATTATTACAATGATTATCCGGAATTTCAAACCTACAATAATTATAAACGTCCGGGCTTTCATTTGCTTAATAAGCCCTTGCAAATCAGACCATTTCAAGATTTTGATAATCCCTTGAGAACGCAAGTTTTTGTCAATCCGTTTTTTGAATATAATTATTATGACGGGATAATAACAGGTGCACAAATTTTTAACGAAAGTCTGTTGTATAACAGTTTTAAATATGATATCACACCGAGTTACGGTTACAAAAGTCATGCACTGACCGGTAGTATTTCAATTAGTAATGTGCTTTTTTTTGATGAGGATAAGCATTATTCTTTTCACTATGGTTTTGGATTTAAATACTTTCATTACGATCATGATTTGGTGTATAGAAAATACAATCCACATATTGAACTAAAGTTTCGCGATTCTTATTTGCGTAAGCGAAAAGGTAGTGATATTGGATTGCAGTATATGAAAATTGATAAGGATCCGGTTGGTGCACAGCAGAATGAAACTGAAAATTACGGTATTTTCAATTTGCGTTTTAAGCACTATAACGTCAATGTTATCAAAGACTTTTTTTACAAAGCAGACCTGCAGTTTTCAAAGCTTTTCGGAAAGGCTTCGTTGATGATGCGCTACCGTTTTTTGTCGGATAAGAACCGTCAGTGGGATTTCAGGATTTATGCCGGAAAGTTTTTGTATAACCGTACGCAGACAGATTATTTTTCTTTTGCATTGGACCGTCCGACTGATTATTTGTTTCAATACCATTATTACGGACGATCGGAAACCAGCGGCATTTTTCATCAGCAATTTGTTTGGGCGGAAGGTGGTTTTAAAAGTTTTTTTGACGACCAGTTTGCCAATGATTATCTGATTAGTAACAATGTCAATATCGGTATCTGGCGCTGGTTCAATGTGTATGGCGATTGGGCTTGGCTTAAACGCAAGGAACAACCGGTAGTTTTTTATTATGATTCGGGCTTGCGGGTTAATTTGGTGCAAGATTATTTCGAATTTTTCTTTCCGGTTTATTCCAAAAACGGATGGGAAATTTCACAACCGGATTATTTTTCTCGTGTTAGAATTGTTTTTACCATGGATATCAATGGTTTGATTAAAATGGTAAAACGGGGATGGTACTAAGTTGGGAAAGTTGTAGTTAGAAAGCTATGTGAATTTTTAAATGTATAATTGAAAATTGAGAATGGACAATAACTTGAGGAAGTGTAGAAATGAGGAAGTGCGTCTCGATACATCCCGTCTCGACACATTCGCGTCCGGACACTCGGCGACCTTTCCTCAATTCCTCAAATGTAAAGACGAAAATAAGGTATGAAACAAAAAAACAATCATAAAAGACTTAATAAACTATGAACCGTAACTTTCAACTTTCAACTTTTAACTTTCAACTAAATATCAACAATTTATCTGTAGGTTATAATCAGAAAACAGTTATGTCTGATATTAATTTATCGGCACAAAACGGAGATTTTATAGCTTTGATTGGAAAAAACGGAGCCGGAAAATCGACTTTATTAAAAACATTGTCAGGCATATTGCCGGCACTGTCGGGGGAAGTTCTGCTGAACGATTTGAATTTGACCACAATGCCTGCGACGGAAAGAGCGCGTTACGTTAGTATTGTATTGACCGGTAAAGTTGATGTGCCTATTGCCGTACGGGAGTTTTTGGCATTGGGACGGCAACCTTATACCAACGTATGGGGGCATTTGTCAAAGCAAGATTGGCAGATTATCGATGAAGTAGGAGAGAAGTTAAGAATCACGGCATATTTTAACCGTAATATCAATACTTTAAGTGACGGAGAGCGTCAAAAAGTTTTGATAGCCAGAGCTCTGGTGCAAGATACACCGGTGTTGTTGTTAGATGAACCAACCACGCATTTAGATTTGGAAAACAAGGCTATTTTGATAAATAACCTATTGAAAATCAGCAAGGAAGAAAATAAAATTATTATTTTATCTACCCACGATATCAATCTTATTTTACCGAAAATAAATAAAATTTGGACAACGGATAAATCTGTTGTCCAAGTAAATAAAAGTTTAGGATTGAATGCTGTTTTTCAATCGGAGTTATTGAAATTTGATGAAAAATGCCAAATTTTCAGATTACTTTAAAACCAGCTTCTTTTTTTCTTTTTTGAAATAGCATCTTCATCGATTTCAAAGTATTTTTCAGCTTTTTTCTCATTCACATCGGCAATGGCTAAAACAAATTCGTTGATATTCATTTCTTTTTCTTCTAAATAGCCGTTGAAATATTTTAAAGAAGCTTCTTTACCTGCATTATTCTCAATTTCAGTTAAAACAGAGAACATTTTCTCAATTTTCTCAACTGCAACAGAAGGTAATAATTTTCCTTCTATCAAATAGCCGGCAAATTCATTGTCTTTGTTAAAACGTTGACTGACTTTTACAAAGCTCCAATAGCAATTGTCGTTGTTGATTTTACCTTTTAATTTTTTTATAATTTTGTTTTAACTTAACTTTTGTTCAGTATTTGTACATTATATGTATATATAAAGTTTTGGACACAAAAAAAAGGTTGACAAAAAGGTCAACCTTTTAAATATATTACAATAAATTTGGTTATTAGTCACCGAAATCATCAAAATCCACATCTGTAAATTCACTTGTTGAAGGCTTTTCTTCAGATGTTTCATCTTGTTCGGTTGCATTTTCTTCAATTGCATCTGAAGGTTTAAAGTCTTTTTGATGTCTTTCAGAAATAACTTCTTCACCTTTCTCATCAATAATAAAACCGGTAACTTCGTCTAATAACTCTTTAAATCTACCAAAATCTTCTTTGTAGAGGTAAATTTTGTGCTTTTTGTAACTAAAAGTTCCGTCTTCATTAATGTTCTTTTTACTTTCAGTGATAGTCAAGTAATAATCACCTGCTTTGGTTTCTCTGACATCAAAGAAGTAAGTGCGTCGTCCTGCTCTAAAAACTTTAGAGAAAATTTCTTCCGGTTTGCGGTATGCTTTTTCACTCATATTCCAACTATCTTTTATAAATTTTTATGGTACAAATCTAATAAAAAAATAATTCAAACAAAAAATATTTTTTTTGTAATTTTTTCAAATTAAAGAGTAAATTTGCAAATCATCAGTTGAATATTTTGATATGCTAAACAGGAGGAATATACGTTCTAAAGTCATGCAAGCGGCTTTTGCCATGCAACAATCGGGTTCTGATAATTTACCCAATCAAGAAAAGCTATTGATGCAGAGTTTTGACAATATTTATAAATTGTATATCCTGCTGCTTTTACTGTTGACGGCTTTAAAACAAAAAGCCGGGAATGAAATAGAGATTGGCTTGAATAAAAACTTTCCTACTGAAGAAGATATGAATCCCAATTACAAATTTGTCCGTAACCGTATTTTAAATTTGATTGAAAACAATTCGTTTATCAATGCTTACAAAGAAAAATACAAGTTGGACAAATGGGAGTTGGATAAGGAATTGGTCAATCATATTTGGCGCAAAATCAAAGCTTCAAAGTTGTATAATAATTATATGTCAAGCGCCGAAAATTCTTTTAGAGAAGATAAAGAATTTATCTTAGCGCTCTATAAAAATTATATTGCATCGGAGGAAAAATTACACGAGTCTTTTGAAGCCGATGACAGTCATTGGTCGGATGATATAGCAGTTGCTAATACGTTGGTAATGAAAACGATAACTGCGCTTAGAGAAGATGGGGAGTTTGATAGTTTGTTGCCGGTTTTTAAAAACGATATGGACCGTGAGTATGCTATTGATTTGTTTAGAAAAGTGATTTTGAATGACAAAGAGTTGACCGGATGGTTGCAAGGCAAAACGCCCAATTGGGAGTATGATAGAATTTCGGAAATTGATAAATTAATCATGAAGATGGCTATTGCGGAGTTTTTATATTTTCCTTCAATTCCTACAAATGTCAGTATCAATGAATATGTAGAGATAGCTAAGGAATATTCAACACCGAAAAGTAATATCTTTATCAATGGTGTTTTGCATAATGTGGTAAACGATATGAAAAAACAAAATAAGTTGAACAAAAACGCAAGAGGGCGGATAAATTATTAGTAACAAGTAGCAAGTAGCAAGTTGAGGCACGATCATGCGTCTGATATGGAAAGCGTAGATGAATTGAAAATTGAAAATGGAGAACGGAACGAAATGACATCCGACATTTGACATCAAATAACCAGTATCATCAAATAACCAGTATCATCAAATAACCAGTATCATCAAATAACCAGTATCATCAAATAACCAGTATCATCAAATAACCAGTATCATCAAATAACCAGTATCATCAAATAACCAGTATCATCAAAT
>JALVLX010000194.1 GCA_027032855.1 Flavobacteriales bacterium
GGAATATGAACTGAAAAGTATTAGAGCCGGTAAAGCTTCACCGCAAATGTTAGCTCCGGTGATGGTTGACTATTACGGTACGCCTACACCTTTGTCACAAGTGGCAAATGTATCGGTGCGTGATGCCCAAACTTTAACCATTCAACCTTGGGAAAAGAAAATGTTACCGGTGATTGAACGGGCGATTATCAATGCCAATTTGGGTTTTGCACCCAATAATAACGGCGAAGTAGTTATCATCAATATTCCGCCTCTGACGGAAGAACGCCGTAAAAAATTAGTCAAGCAAGCTAAAGAAGAAGCCGAAGTAGCCAAAGTTAGCATTCGTAATATCCGGAAAGATGCCAATAATGACATCAAAAAATTGGAAAAAGACAAGGAAATTTCTGAAGACGAATCTAAAATGGCTCATGATAAAATTCAAAAACTGACAGATAAGTACATCGAAGAAGTTGATAAGCACTTAGAAAAGAAAGAAAAAGACATTATGACTGTGTAAACAGTTTTTAAAAAAGAAAATATGGCAAAGAAAACAACAGATAAAAAAGCACAATCGGAAAAAGAAGCAAAGTTAAAAGCGCTGAAACTGACACTTGATAAATTGGATAAAACTTACGGCAAAGGTACCGTTATGAAAATGGGTGATGCTCCCGTTGCCGAAGTTGAAGTTATTCCTTCCGGATCATTGGGATTGGATATTGCTTTGGGAGTAGGGGGGTATCCGCGCGGACGTGTAATTGAAATTTACGGACCTGAATCCTCCGGTAAGACAACTTTAGCCATACATGCCATTGCTGAAGCGCAAAAAAAAGGCGGTATCGCTGCTTTTATTGATGCAGAACACGCTTTTGATCCACACTATGCCCAAAATTTAGGGGTAGATGTTGAAAATTTGATTATTTCACAACCCGATCATGGCGAGCAAGCGCTTGAAATTGTCGATAATTTGATTCGCTCAGGAGCGATTGATATAGTCGTTGTAGATTCGGTCGCCGCTTTGACACCCAAAAGTGAGATTGAAGGTGAGATGGGTGATTCCAAAATGGGATTACACGCCCGTTTGATGTCGCAAGCCTTGCGAAAATTGACTTCTTCCATCTCTAAGACAAATTCAACGGTGATTTTTATCAACCAATTGCGTGAAAAAATAGGCGTTATGTTCGGTAATCCGGAAACGACTACCGGTGGTAATGCTTTGAAATTTTATGCCTCACAACGTTTGGACGTGCGTAAATCAACGGCTATTAAAGACTCGCAAGGTAATGTTATGGGTAACAAAACCCGCGTCAAAGTGGTGAAAAACAAAGTGGCACCGCCATTTAAAATTGCCGAATTTGATATTATGTACGGACAAGGTATTTCTAAAGTAGGTGAAATACTGGATAAGGCAGTTGAATTCGATATTATTAAAAAAAGCGGGTCGTGGTTTAGTTACGGTGACACCAAACTCGGACAAGGACGTGATGCCGTTAAAAGTCTCATTGCCGACAATCCGGAGCTAATGCAAGAACTGGAAACTAAAATTTACGAAGTACTGAATCAAGATAAATAGACACGCAGTAAGATACAGATGTTTCTGATAAAATATTTTAAACGGGGATATAAAGGTGTGTTAAACATTTTGTATCCCCGTTTATGTTTGAGTTGCAATAATGTATTACACGATTGCGAACAAGACGTATGTCATCATTGCCTGTCGGGATTACAATTGACCGGCTTTGATTACCGGGAAAATAATCCTGTTTATGAAAAACTATCCGCTATTGTAAATATTGAAAGCGCCACCGTTTTGTTTTTGTTTGACAAATCCGGAATTGTACAAAAACTAATACATAATTTAAAATACAACAACAGCCCCGAAACCGGCGCGTTTTTTGCCAATTCTGCTATTGATTATCTTTCAAATCCGGGATTTTTTACGGACATTGATTACATTGTTCCGGTACCTTTACATCCCAAAAAACAACGTTTGCGCGGATACAATCAAATGACGGAATTTGGCAGAAACTTAGGAAACTATTTTGGTGTTCCTTACACTGAGAAGATTTTATTACGACAAATTCACACAGAATCTCAAACTAAAAAAAATGCTTTGCAACGTCGTGAGAATGTCAAAAATGCTTTTAAAATAGCAGAAGCTGAAAAATACAAAGGCAAACATTTTGTCATTATTGACGATGTAATCACAACCGGTGCTACAATTGAAGCTTGTGCCGAAACCATTTTATACAACATACCCGGAGCCAAAGTCAGCGTTTTGGCATTGACCATGGTTTTGTAATTACCGAAACAATAAGCAAAGGTTAACCGTCTTTACAAGGCTTCCAATATTTGCATTTTCTTTTCGTGATATTCGGCTTCGGTAATCAGCTCCATATTGTACAACTCTTTCAACTTTTTCAATTTATCCACAATATTGTTCGTTTGTCGTTTTTCAGCATCCGGAATATCTATAGTTTCTTCATTGGCTTGTGTTGAGGATTGAATTACTTGTACCGGATTTTCTTCAAGATTTTTACTTTCAATTGACATTTCACAGCCAAATTTGGTTCTGAAAAAATCATCTAATTCATCTGCTTTTAAAATTAATTCCTTGACATATTTTTTTATTTCATCTTTTCTGTTGGAATAAATATCAGACAGATGCGTACGATATGAAATGAAAATTTTGTTCTTGTAAATTGACAATTGATACGGCGGAACGGGATTGCTGTTGATATAGGTTAGCAAATCGTTTAAATCTCCTTTGGGCAATTTGTTTAAGGGTGAAGTTGCAAACAAATAATTGTTGTTGTTAGTCGTAAAAATTCGTACTAATGCCGAACCCTGATGAAACTCCCAAAAATCGCGACCTGCCCGACAAAGTACCGGATTTTGCCCTAATTCTTCCAAAGCTTCTTCAGTAAAAACGGCAAAATGCGACTTTTCAAACTCCTCAAATACAGACGGATTAATTTGTGCGCCACAATGTGGACAAAATTCCGTTTCTTCTTCAATATAATTATCACAAGAATTACATTTTAACCGGTATTTGTTATCGTTAAATGTAAAATCATTGATTTCTTTGATAACATCCGTATGTTTTATGCCGAAACCAACATTGTCAGCTTGCGTAAATTTGGATGTGGTAACTGCCACTAAATAGCCGTCTTCGTCTAACATAGGACCACCTGAATTACCGGGATTAACCGCGGCGTCAGTTTGAATATAATTTCTACCGTTCATCGGTTGGTTATTGGATGATACAATACCTTCGGTAACGGTAAAGGGCATACCAAACGGAAACCCGTTGATATAAACTTTTTGCATATTTTCTACGGTTTTACCGGCATCTATCTTAATAGTACCGGGTCTGTTTTTTAAATCATCAACGTTTAAAAAAGCCAAATCCACTTCGGGATTGACCATGACGACTTGCGCTACATAGCGGTTCATATCCTGATCTTCTACGGCTACGGTTTTACTACCTTCTACTACGTGATAATTGGTAATAACAAAGTCGTGTCCGGCAACTTTAAATCCGGTACCGCTACCGCCGGAAGTGATGATTTTATAAATGGAATTTTTGAGGTTTTTCATGATTGGTTATTTGATGATATGGTTATTTGGTTATTAGATGTCGGGTGTCCGATGTCGGATGTTAAATCTAATTTCTAAAATCTAAAATCTAATTTTTATTATTGGTTATTTGATGTCGGGTGTCATTTTCAATTATCTCTTATCCCTAATCAGACGCACAATTGTGCGTCTCTACGCACTTCTTTCTTAACTGAATAATTTTGAAAAGAAACCTTTGTCTTCTTCATCTTTCTTCTTTTCTTTTTGGTTTATTTCAGCATTGTACATTTTGTAAAATAATTCTATCAATTTAGGAGCGGCTTCTTCAGGTTCAAGCCCAGACACACTTTCCAAAACTTCATAAATGGCTTTTTTGTAACTGTCTTCCAAATTGTAATCATATATTAAACGCAAAAACAGGTATTGCAAAAAATAGGACAAATTAAAATATCTTTCGTTTTTTTCACCTTCTTGTACGGTTTTTAAACTATTACTTAACCTATCTGTAATAATTTGCTCACTACTACGCCAACGCAACGAGATAAACTGGTCGGCGTGATAGACATTCTTCATTATTTCTTCGCGTGATTTATCCAAGAGTTTTTTCATAAAATTGACACCTTTGTCCACACGGTATTTAAAATCTAAATCGTAATCGGTCATCAACGAAATAATGTAGATAAGGTCTGAACGCAGTTTTCCGTGAACGTAAGGCATATTGGATATCTTCAAAAACGAAATAACTAAAATGTCCCAAATATAATCGTCCCAACGTTTTTCTTTAAAAAGTTCGGTATAATTTTTATAGTCTTCAAAGATGTCACTGATTTGTTGCCAAACTTTGTCTTTTTCTTCTTGGCTTAATTCGGTATAATTAGGCTTGTGTATAAATTCAGCTTTGTAATTATCTACAAACTCATCATCGTATTTATCGGCAAAAAGGGCAACATTTCTGATGATGTCATATACTTTATTGGGTTGTGCCAGTTCAATAGGCATCTCATATTCAAAATGCAATTCGTTGTCTTTCAGATGAATTTGTTCCAAGCGTAAGGGCGAGAAATTCACTTCGGCAACCCGTCGCAACAAGGCAACACGGTTTGTTTTGTCGCCGATACGCAAAAATGGTGCTCTGATGCAAAAAGTTGTACCGGTAATTTTGAGATGAATTTCGGCAGAGCCTTGCATTTGAACTATTTCGATGTCACCTTCCGTTTTTTTATCGTCGATCAAATTCGGATTGATATAATTGATGACATTGATAACGGATTTTTTATAGTCTTTTTCGTCAAAAGCTTCTACGCTTGTGTCCCAGTAATCGATGTTACTTTCGGGGTCGTCAATTTTGGCAATGGGTCTGACATATTTTGGGAGTACATTTTCTATCATTTTTGTTTTATTTAAATTGTGAATGTATCAAATAATCAAAAAACGCTTCAAGTTCTTGTCCTATTATTTCATTATTCATTTTATATTTATCAAAAAGTTTTTGTTCTGTATATTTTTGTTTTTTTAATAAAGCTTTTTCTTGCTTTTCAATTGTTTTTTTTCGTTTTTTGATACGGGAAGCATACTTTTTATCTATTTTTTTGGCATCTTTGACAAATGTATTAAAAAAATGCTTTTTGTTGCGTTTAAATTTGTCAAAATGCTGTTGCAGTGCCGATTGATAATCTGTAAAATTATTCAAATCGCCTGAAAAATGTCCGATGCCGTTGTACAAAGGTACAAACGTATGGGTGCATGGGTGTACAAAAGAAATCCAAATAGGGTTTAAAGCATCCGGAACATAGTCGCGAAGTTGTGCCACAAAACCGTACTGCGTACTATGGGCACAGATAGCGCGGTGTGTTTTGTGAGGCGAGCCCAATGAATAATCTTTACTTTTATCCAGTTCGGTTCCTTCAAAATGCGAACGTAAAACACGAAATAAATCAGGCAACTTGATTAAATCTTTAGTATAAAAAGAAAACGGCAACGTGTCGGTAATGGCATATTTGGTATCAGCCAATCTGTTGATAGCATCCCAATGCCGTTCTGTGTTTACCGGATGTGTCAAACTGTTATCTGCACCATAAGCCAATCTAAAATTAAAACCGGCATCATCACCTTCATACCACCGGCGTTTGCGCGCATAGTCTATGATATCTTTAGAGCCGTAAAAATTTAAAGTGTCTTTTAAATTAATCTTACCAATCGTATAGTAATTGGGAATGATTGCCACTTGTTCGTCCGGCACACGTTGCGCTACCCAATGTTTGCCGTTGACCGCTGCCAACATCCAAGCTTCATTTTTATCGGCGATGCTATAAGTACGACCTGACGAAGCGTAACCATACTTTTCTATCAATTTTCCGCCTATTTTGACCGCTTCCCGTGCGGTTTTGGCTTGCAAAGCAATGGCTCTGCGAAACCAGTAACCGATACCACCATCGGTCAATTCCGGCTCATCTTCTTTGGAACGACAGGCATCCGATACGATAGTAACCCCGTATTCATTTTGGTAGGAATCTGAAAATTCCATACCCGGCATTTCCAACCAAATCGTAGCATAAGTAGTAGGAGAGAGACGTAATGTACCTCCGTTTTTCATCTTTACCTCTATAGAATCTTTATTTTCAACGCGTGGCACTTTGTACAGATTGACAGTTTGTTTGCCACCGTCATCTTCATTGTGCGCCAGCATAACCGATTCGTCATCTGTAGCATATTTGCCGGCTAATACCGTAAAACAATTGAAATTATCTTGCGCAAAAACTTGAAAAGACAACAAAAAAAGACCGGCAAAAATAAAAGATTTCATATTGAAGGCAATATAGATTGGGAACAAATTTACAAAAATCATTTGAACTAATAATATGTATTGAAAATGGAAACAGGGCAAACGCACTATAAAAATTATAATATTTCTTTTAGCCCCGGAGGGGCATTCTGTTTGTAGAATATAATGACATCACAATCCAATAAAGCCCCATCGGGGCAACCTAATAAAATTATCAATAATGCACGTTACAGGTCGCTCCTATGGAGCTATTCGTCATCGTTAATTTGCCTTACTACAAACAGTACGCTCCTACTGAGCTGATATTAAGGAATTTGCAAGTAATTATATTTGATTAAATTAACATTTAATAAAATTACTAAATAAAACATATATGGTGCGTTTGCCCTGAAAATGGAAAGAAATTAGTGTCTCGTGCCAGTGTTTGTTTTTGATATTTTTAGTTCCTTATTTCCTCAAATTGTAAGCACAATTCAAATTATGAAGCAGAGTAAATTTTACTTTATCAAATAAGAACAATTTACCTATTTTTGTTGAAAATAATTTTTCTATGAAAGACGTCAGGCTTATACAAAAGTATTTTGATTTGAATCCGCAACAAGTACAACAGTTTGAGCAATTAGCACCTTTGTATCAAGAGTGGAACAGTAAAATCAATGTCATTTCACGTAAAAATACAGACGAACTCTATACCAATCATGTTTTGCACTCACTCGGCATAGCAAAAGTTGTTGATTTTCAACCTCAAGCAGAAATATTAGATGTCGGAACAGGCGGTGGTTTTCCGGGTATTCCTTTGGCTATTATGTTTCCGGACACTCGGTTTCATTTGGTAGATAGTATTGGTAAAAAACTCAAAGTGGTCAATGCAGTGGCATCGGAACTTGGTTTAAAAAATGTCAAAACTACCCACAGTCGCGTTGAAAATATTGAAGAACAATTTGATTTTATAGTAAGTAGAGCAGTTACAAAAATGCCGGACTTTGTCAAGTGGGTTAAAACAAAAATAAAAAAGAAATCCCGTCATTCTTTGAAAAACGGGATTTTATATCTGAAAGGTGGCGATTTATCCGAAGAATTAGCCCCCTTTAATAATGTTAAAATTTTTGACTTAAAAGATTACTTTGACGAAGCCTTTTTTGAAACCAAAAAAGTTGTCTATCTGCCACTTAAATTCAGAAAGTAATTATTTTAAACTTGCAATATATTTGGCTATCGCTTCTCTTTCTTCTTTTGTGCTACGTTCTAATTGCTTCATAACCGGTTTCATATATTGAAATTCTTCCGGTAAAACAATAGGATTAGTTTTGCCTTCCAAGAAATTCAAAATTTTGGTCGCATCACCGTTGTATTTTGTAGCAATATCTTTAAATGAAGGTCCTACAACTTTTTTTTCGGGTTGGTGGCACAATGTGCAAGCTTTTTTAACGGTCAAATCTTTACCGCCTCCGTCCAACACAGATACACTGTAAGTCTTTTTACCATCTTTTTTGTAAGAATTTTTAGGACTTACAAAAGCAAAGCTAATTGCAAGAGTAATGATTAATAATATAGTTTTTTTCATAATTTATGGTTTTAGTGTTATTTTGGCGCAAAGATAAACAAACAATGTTAAAAAAACAGTAAATAATGTTACATTGTAGATAAAAAAATGAATAATTGACAAAAAATCTACATATTTTCGACTTATTTTTTCGTTTTAAACACAAAAAAACACCCTATTTGGGTGTTTTTTTTGTTACAAAATATTGTGAAATCTAAAATTATTCCGGATCAGAATAATAAATTTTTAATACCGGTTTTAAATCAGTAGTTGATTGATTACCGTATAAAATAACCCCTTTCGGTGCATAAGCATCCGGGTCTTTAAATAATTCTTTAACTTTTAAAGGTGACGGTACATTATATATAACCCGTAATCCCAATTTAATATTTGTAGAATCTTTTTCAATAACATTTCTGATATGACGTGTTACGCCAAATCTGTAATATTTATGCCCTTCCTTGTCTGTGTGAAGTTTACCGTCATATTCTTTATAATCGTTATCAGGTATATTTTCCGGG
>JALVLX010000195.1 GCA_027032855.1 Flavobacteriales bacterium
CAATAGGCACCCCGATAAAGTTTACCAAATCATTCCCGGCAAATGCCAATGCCAATGAAAATGTTCCTAACAAAATTATTATTTTTAAGACGTTGATATTGAACATCTTAATCAACACAAATGAAACAATTGTCCAAAATATCAAACTAATGCCTATAATATATAATGTATAATCGTGGATATAATGCTTAATATCACTATAAAAATCCGTTCCCTTCAATCCTTTCAAAATGATAAAATAGGTAATAGCCGCAATGGCAACACCACTAAAAATTGAAGTAGCAATAAATCTTTTCTTAATATCAAATTGAAAAGTAAAAATCAAACGGGAAATATATTGCACAATAGCACCAACAGTGAAAGCAATAACTACTGACAACAAAATACCGGAAATAATTTTCAAGGCACTGGACGAATTGATATAAAGCGCTACTTCACTAAGGTCGGTACCTTTTTGCAAAGTCTTAAACAAACCGACACCAACGGCTGCTCCCAATAAGTCAAACACAATAGAAACCGTTGTAGAAGTCGGCATTCCAAGGCTGTTAAAAATATCCAACAAGAAAATATCCGCTAACATTACCGCAATGAAAACCACCATAATATCATAAAATGCAAACATGCCGGGATTAAAAATACCCTTACGCGCCACTTCCATCATACCACTGGAAAAAACCGCCCCGATAAAAATTCCTAAACTGGCGGTAATCATAATGGTTTTGTAACTAAATACCTTGGAGCCAATGGCTGAATTTAAGAAGTTTACAGCATCATTACTTACCCCGACTATCAAATCAATGACAGCTAAAATTAATAAAATGCTGACTAAAATAAGAAAGATATTCATAGTGGTTATTTTTTGTTTTGTCCGTTCAAAAATAAAAAAATAAAAGTTTAATAAGTCTTATTTTTAATATTTTACAATTTATTTACATTGTTTTATGTAATCCCTAAGTTTTACAGTAGGCAAGCCCATAATATTGTAGTATGAACCTTTGATTTTATTGATGCCGGTTAAGCCTATCCATTCCTGAATACCATAAGCGCCCGCCTTATCAAAAGGTTTATACTTATCAACATAATATTTGATATCCTTGTTTTTCAATTTTTTAAAATACACTTCCGAACTTTCGGCAAAAGTCAAAATATCGTTTTTCGTTCGCAGGCAGACACCTGTAATAACCTCATGTTTTTGACCGGATAAGGCTTTTAACATTTTTTTTGCCGCCGTTTTGTTTCTGGGTTTTTCCAATATTATACCGTCTAAAACAACAATAGTGTCGGCGGTAATCAACAACTCATTATTTTTCAACTTTTTATAAGCCAATGATTTTTTAAGCGCCAAATATTCCGGCACTTCCGTAGCCGGCAAAACATCAGGATAAAATTCATCCGCTTTAATAGATACGGTTTTAAAATCCATATCCATTTTTTTCAACAATTCTTTCCGTCGTGGCGACTGACTGCCCAATAAAATTTTATATTTCATCTGTTTTTTTTCTTATTGCTAATATAAGAAAGAAATTTTAGACAAAAAATGAATTTTTCAGCAATATTCGCTTTTGGTCTATCATAAAAAAAATCATAAATTAGCTAAATCAAATACAATGATTTATGTTACTTCCCAAATACCCATTAGCTTTTTTGCCAACACCATTACATCATTTAACCGGTTTGTCACAAACTTTGCCTTATGATATCTACATCAAGCGAGATGACCAAACAGGTTTAGCAACCGGTGGTAATAAAACCCGCAAATTAGAATATTTAATACAGGAAGCACTCAATACCGGCTACGACACAGTCATTACGGCAGGCGCGCAACAATCTAACCACTGTCGTCAAACGGCAGCTGCTTGCGCTTCAGCAAGTTTGGAATGTCACTTATGGCTCAACGGCAACGAACCGGAAACGTATCAAGGCAATTTGCTTTTATCATATCTCTTAGGTGCAGATTTACATTTTTCAGGAGAAAAAGCCAAAGGACGTGAATTGGCTTTGCAAGAATTGAAAAAGAAATTAGATGCTCAAGGAAAAAAGACCTATATCATTCCTGTAGGCGGTTCCAATTTAACCGGTGCTCTAGGCTATGTTGCCGCCATGGCTGAGCTAAAAGAACAAATGACCGAACAACAAATCAGTTTTGACTACATATTCTTTGCAACCAGCTCCGGAGGCACCCAAGCCGGTATAATGATTGGTAGCAAACTCTGTGATATTAAGGCAGAACTAATGCCGATATTGATTGATAAAACTTCTGATTTTGAAGTCCCCTTGCAACAGACAATCCATGATATCATTACAGCATACAACCAAAACAGTTCTCAGTCTGTTAATATTTCTCTCAATGACATTCCGGTAATTGAAAACTACAACAGTGCAGGTTACGGTGTTATTACCGACAACGAACGTCGTGCCATCAAAACATTGGCGCAAACCGAAGGTATCTTGGTAGACCCTGTATATACCGGACGCGCCTTTTACGGCATGTTAAACATGTTGGAAAACAACGATTTACCTAAAAACAGTAAAGTTTTATTCTGGCATACCGGTGGCACACCGGCTTTGTGTGCTTATACCGGATATTTATAATAATTCTATCTTGGAAAAAATACCCGTTTACCTGATGCCCGGCTTAGGCGCCGGCAAAAAAATTTTTAAATACTTGAAATTACCCGGTGAATATCAAGTGCATTATTTGCATTGGCTTATTCCCTACAATAAAGAAAGCTTACAAGAATATACCAAACGTTTAATTGCACAAATAAAAGACGAAAATCCCATTTTGATAGGTGTTTCTTTCGGCGGGATTATTGTGCAAGAAATAGCTAAGCAAATACCTGTAAAGCAAGTTATTATCATTTCAAGTATCAAACACCACACGGAACTGAAACCATTCTATAAATTAGCTTACAAAACCAAACTTTACAAAATTTTACCGGCGCAACTGCTACGAAACTTAGATAGACTTAAAAAACTTCCGTTGGACAAACCCATCAAGAAAAAAATACGCTTGTATCAAATATTTTTAGAACTTGATGATCCGTATTACATACGCTGGTCTATTGAACAAGTGTTTTCATGGCGGCAACGGCAAATTCCGGAAAATCTAATCCAAATTTCAGGTGAAAAAGACATTGTTTTTCCCATAAAATTCATCAAAGACCCAAAAATTGTAGTTTTAGGTGGCAGACATGAGATGATTGTAACAAAAGTCAGGTGGTTTAACCGGAATTTATCCCGTTTTTTGGCAATATATAAACACCCGAAAAATACCGTTCGTTGATTGAAACCTACCGTTCGTTGACTGAAACCTACCGTTCGTCAAATGGGTATTGTGTAACTAATAAAACATTCAGAATTTTGTACTACAAACAAGATGAAATTATTATAAAAATATTTATAAGATTAGTTAACCTATAAATTCACATCTATTGAGCATTTATTTTGTGTTGTTTTGGCTGTTCATATCTTAACTGGTATGAACAGTTTTTTTATGGACATTTCCATATCCATTGTTCTATAGGAAATTCTTTTTTACGGTAAGAATAATGCCACCATTCACTTGTAATCGGCTCCAAATCATACTTTTTCATCAAATTCTTTAAGAATTGCCGGTTTTTCAAAACGGTATCGGGAAGCTTTTTGTAGGCATGGTAAGCTTTTTTGCCAAAATAGTCAAACGGGGTACCCATATCCAATTCTTTACCGTTTTTATCCACAATGGTCAAATCAACTGCCAAACCACGATTATGCATGGAACCGGTCTTAGGATTTGCCACATAATGCGGATCAGGTTTTATATTCCAAAGAGCTTGTTGCACCTTACCGGGACGATAACAGTCAAAAAATTTAATTCTTAAAGATTTTTTCTTCAGTTCTTTTTGTATGTTCATCAAAGCTTCTGCCACCACACGACGCACATAACATTTAGGACACGGATACATTTTTTTATGCACAAAATTCTTAGTCGAAGCATAGCGGATATCATATACAAAACTACTATCCAAGCTGTGCATCTCTATCCAGTCTGAATCCTTGATTTTTACGATTTTCTGTTTAGTTTTATTAACTGATTTGTGCTTCTGTTGCACATCTTTACAGGCAGTTGTAAAAACTAATATTAAAACAAAATAGCTTAAAAATTTCATCTGTGTATTTTATTACTTCCTACAAAACTTTCAACTTTTAACTTTCGGTCATTGAGCCTGCCGAAATGCAACTTTCAACTATTTAATACTATCCGTTTCAATAAAAATATGCTTAATCTTTGGATTGTCTTCTACAATTTTTTCCTTGATTTCTTTCACAATAGGTTCAATTTCTTTCACGGTTAAATCGTCTTTAAAATTGATGTTAGCACCAAGTAAAATCTGTTCATGACCTAAATGCATAGTTTTGATATTACCAAAAGCTTCAAGTTGAGGAAATTGTTTTAAAATATTATTGATTGAAACAATTTCCGATTCAACAGCTGCTTCTCCTATCAACAAACGTTTTGTTTCTACAGCCATAAACAAAGCCACTCCCGATAATAACACACCTATTATTATTGAAGCCCAAGCATCAAAAACGGGATTTTCATAATAATATGTTAATGTGACCCCAATTAATGCTATCAATAAACCACCAACAGCAGCTCCATTTTCAATAATAACAGCAATAGTAGCAGCATCTTTACTCTTTGATATCGCGGTTAAAAAACCTTTTGGGTAAGACTTTCTAAACTCACGCCAAGCAAGCCATAAACTCACACCTTCAAAAAGCAAAGAACCAATTAATACAGCATAATTCCAATATTTCATTTTAAGAGATGTGTCCACGGTTCCATGATGTTCATTTAAATGTTTTATACCTTCATAAATGGCAACGCCACCCCCAAGTGAAAACACAAAAATAGAAACGACAAAACTCCAAAAATAGATTTCCATACCATGACCAAACGGGTGCAATTCATCAGGTTCTTTTTTACTCCGTTTAATACCCCACAATAAGAGCACACCATTTGTTGTATCTATCAATGAGTGTATGCCTTCAGATAACATTGCCGAACTACCTGTAAAAAAAGAAGCAATGAATTTCATCACTGCTATACCAAGATTTGCCGCCATTGAAGCAAAAATTGCTAATTTTGAACCACCTGCTGCCATAAAATTTAATTTTCTGCTAAAATAATCATTTTTTTTGCAATGTTAAGATACTTTATATTAAAAAATGTATTTTTGCAAAGCTATTTTAGTTACGCATTAATCATCATTTTTTCTATTATAAATGTCTCAACACTTACTTAATATCACATATTGTCACGGATCAGAAAACCACTTTCTTCTTGTTGATTTTTTTACCCGTCAAAATAAATTTAAAGACGTTGATTTTGAACAATTTACAATAGACGCAACAACACAACTGCCGGAGCTTAAAATTGATGGCGTTTTGTACCTTTTACCGTCCGGTCAAGCGGATGCACGGATGCGTATTTTTAACCGTGATGGTTCTGAAGCGGAAATGTGCGGTAACGGATTTCGTTGTATTGGTAAAAAATTACACCAAATTACCGGAAAAACATCATACCGGATTGAAACACTCAGTGGAATTTTGGAAGGCAAAAAAGTTTCCGAAATATATCCCGGCATTGACACTTACAGTGTACTATTTAATAATGTACAATTTTCATACGGTGACAAATCCTTTGATAATCAACCCATACCTGAACTTTCGTCTGATTTGAAATTTTCAACAGTTGATGTAGGTAATCCACATATAATTGCACAAAACAGTTACTTAGATTTTGAAAAACTAATTGAATTTGGGAAAAAAGTAAATCATAATTGTCAACTTTTTCCGCAAGGAAATAATCTTAGTTTCTTTAAACTTTTCGATGAAAATGAAATTTTTGTTTTAACATACGAACGTGGCGTTGGCTTAACAGCATCTTGTGGCACCGCCATGACAGCCACTGCCGTATTAGCGGCACGACAAGAGTTAATGGAGCTGAACAAGCCTATAAACGTTTACAGTCCCGGCGGAATGGTACGATGTATGGTTGAAAAAAACGGAAATTTCTCGGTAACATTATCAGGCAATGCAACATTCCTGAGTACTCATCAAATATTATACGATAGCAATAATCGTAAAATTGTTGATTTTCAACAAGTTGAAACTTTCGAGAACGAACAAAAAAATTATTCATCATTCAAATCACACATCACACTTAATCTTCTAAAACATGCAAAATAATAATTACAGAGTTTTTGAAAAACTTTCCGACGCAGCTGAATGGACCCCTATGGTCAAATTACATAAAACCGTTAAAGCTTTTCCAAATGCATCGGTATATGCCAAATTGGAATTTACCAATCCGATGGGATCTGTCAAAGATAGAATTGGCAGACATTTGGTAAGAAAAGCTATAGCGCAAGGAAAATTGAAACCGGGGGATACCATTATTGAAAATTCATCAGGGAACACCGCTATGGGGTTGGCAATGATGGCTGTAGAATATGATTTGAACTGTAAAATCGTCGTACGGTCAACTACTGCCAAAGCAAAATTAGATGCTTTACGTGCTGTTGGGGCTGATTTGATTTTGGTTGATCCTACTCTCCCCCCCGAACATCCGGACAGTTACAACAAAAAGGTTTATACGATATTGGCACAACATCCTGAATACTATTTTCCGGACCAGCACAACAATCTTGACAACAATGAAGCTCACTACTTAACAACCGGTCCGGAAATATGGCAACAAATGTCCGGAGAGATTGATTATGTTGTAGCAGGCATTGGTACAGGAGGCACTTTGACCGGAGCAGCCAAATATTTAAAAGAACAAGATTCAAATATTAAAATAATTGCCGTTGACCCTGTTGGTTCAGTTTTTTATGATTATTTCAAAACCGGAAAACTCACCAAACCTTCCGGGTATTTAATAGAAGGTCTCGGTGATGAAGAATTGATAAAATGTGTCAATTTTGAATATATAGACGATATCATTCAGGTAACCAACGAACAAGCTATCAAACATGCACGACGGTTAGCCAAACAAGAAGCAATACTGGCAGGTGGTTCCAGTGGTGCGGCTTTATTTGGTGTTAGAAGTTTACTCAACACTTTGGACGCTGACAAACATCATCGTATCGTCACAATATTCTCAGATTCAGGTAATAGATATCTAAGTACCATATACAATGATGATTGGTTAATTGAAAAAGGAATCAATCCGAAAGAAGTTTAAAATAACTGACAAATCATATTTTTTTAAACAAAATTTATTATACTTTTGTAACTCAAAAAATCAAATTATAATAACAAAATTACGACTCAATTATGACAAATATATTAATTTTACTTTTTGTACTCGGCTATATTGCCATTGCAACTGAACATAAATTAAGATTGGACAAAACCGTGCCGGCACTGTTAACAGCAGCGGTTTTATGGGCTTTATTAGCTATCGGCTTTCACGAAGGCTGGTTTTCAATTATTGACCCCGAAGGTCATGTTTATAATTTTTTAAGCGGTGGTGAAGAAGCGCAAGAAGGATTTCACACAACTTTGATGCATCACTTGGCAAAAACTGCCGAAATTTTGGTATTTTTAACCGGTGCGATGACCATTGTTGAGATTATCGACTTGCACCGCGGTTTTGAAGTTTTAAAAGAATATGTTAAGACCAACAGCAAACGCAAACTCTTATGGATTATAGGCTTGTTGGCGTTTTTCTTATCAGCTGTAATTGATAACCTAACAGCAACGATTGTGTTGGTTACTTTGTTACGTAAATTAATAAAAGACCGCAATACCCGTCTGTGGTTTGTAGGTTTAATCGTAATTGCAGCAAACGCTGGAGGTGCATGGTCTCCTATTGGTGATGTTACCACTACCATGCTTTGGATTGCTAAAAAGGTTTCTGCCGCAGGTTTGATAGAACATGTATTTTTACCGTCTATTTTAAATTTTGCCATTCCTTTTGGTATAGCGTCATTCTTACCTGTATTTAATGGTAGCGTAAAAGGCGAAGAAGATAAAGAAAATCTCGAAGAAGTTGAAAAATTGCTCAGTAGTAAAACCATGTTATACTTGGGGTTGGGTATGATTTTGTTTGTACCTGTATTTAAAACCATTACCCACTTGCCTCCTTACTTGGGAATGATGTTGTCATTAGGTATTGTATGGTTAGTTTCTGAATATATTCATCCGGAAGAAGATTTTACTGAAGAGCGCAAACACTTATACTCTGCACACAAAGCTCTCTCACGTATTGAGATGTCCAGTATTTTATTTTTCTTGGGAATTTTATTGGCTGTAGGTGCCTTAGAAGCTTTAGTTTACGGTTCTATCAATGGTGTAGATATGGGGTCTTTGCGTTACATGGCAGAAGTCTTACAACAAACATTACCCAATACCGAAATAGTTGTCGTACTGCTTGGTGTCTTATCTGCTATAGTGGATAATGTGCCATTGGTAGCTGCTTCTATGGGTATGTTTAGCTATCAATTAGATCATATTATCTGGCATATGATTGCTTATTCAGCCGGTACGGGTGGTAGTATTTTAATCATCGGCTCTGCTGCAGGAGTTGCCGCCATGGGTATGGAAAAAATTGACTTTTTCTGGTATATGAAGAAAATTTCATGGTTGGCATTTCTTGGTTTCTTGGCCGGATTTATCATCTTTTGGATTGAAAAAATACTAGTTTATTAATCAAAATCTTTATTATAAACAAAAAAATCCCGAAAAACTTCGGGATTTTTTTGTTCAATAGTATATTATTTACGTCTATTTTTAGGTGTTTTTGATTTACCTGATTTACCGGGTTTTCTAGAAGGGCGGTGATAATATCCGGCATCTCCGCCATCATTGTATTCATAATCATCATAATCATTGTCATAATCATCTACACCATAACTGCATGAGTTGTCGGCAAAAAAAGATGTGTTAAAAGTCGCATCAAAACCAAATCCTGAATTGTAAACATAGCCCGGTCTGTGTGGTCTGTGACGTCTGACAACATAGTAACCACGTCTATTATATCGTAAATATTTGTGACCTACTCTAGATACCAATCCTCTGTGATTGTATTTGATAAACACATTACCAATACGGCTGACTTGTCCGTGACGGTTGTAATCAATATAAACATTTCCTACCCGTCTGATTTTGCCGAACCGGTCTCTTTCAATACGTACAGCTGCATAACCGGCATATTGGTAATGGTTTCCGTGTGCATTAAAATCAAAGGTGCCGTTGGGGAAAACATAAAAGTTAATGCCGCGCTCCCGTACTTTTACCGGGTCTGTCATTCTATGCCAAGAACCTGAATAATCATCATTGGCATAAAGTCCTGTGTACATAAACACAGCTAATAAAAATAATACTGCTCTTTTCATAACTTCCGATTTTAAATTAAACTTACGGCTCAATTAACTACTTTCAAACAGCGTGCCAAAAATGCAATATACTGAAAATCAACCACGAATTATTATTATATTGTTGATTAATAAAAGTTTAAAGTTGAATTAAATGCAAAATATCAATAAAAACTTTACACTATTCATATTACTTTTTTTTCAAGCTGTAAAACAAATTTTACAATCGTTAAAACAAATATTTTAACAATAAAAAAATAATAATTATCAGGTTTTACTTCGTAAAAATTATTAAATTCGCACAAAGTAAAAATTATAAAAAATGGCAAGATATGAGCTTAAACTGCCCAAAATGGGTGAAGGTGTTATAGAAGCAACCATAACTGCTTGGACCAAAGATATTGGAGATACTATAGAAGAAGACGATACCGTACTGGAAGTGGCTACGGACAAAGTTGACTCTGAGGTTCCTAGTGAAGTTCCGGGAGTTTTAGTTAAAAAGTTTTATGAGGTTAATGATGTGGTTAAAATAGGTGAAGTGGTCGCTATCATTGAAACGGATCAAGAAATTGAAAAAGATGATGATACCGGAATTATTGAAAATCCGGAATTAGCAGAAATCACTAACGAGCAAGCTGATGCTACTGTAAATACAGAAGCAGGAAATATTGTTTCAACAGACCTCAGATTCTATACACCACTCGTTAAAAACATTGCCAAAGTTGAAGGTATTTCTCAACAAGAGCTCGATCAAATACCGGGTACCGGTAAAGACGGTCGAGTGACCAAAGATGATATCCTAAAATATGTAGCCGACAAAAAAGCCGGTAAAGTGGCATTTTCTGCTCCTGCAAAACAAGCTGTTGAAAAACAACAAGTTACACCTGAGCCACAAACAGGACAAATGCCTGAAAGCACACCTGCTCCGCAACCGGCACCTAGTGTTCCGCAACCAACTAAGATTGCCGAACCGACCGGTGTAGTGCTTGATAACGGTGATGAAATAATTGAAATGGACAGAATGCGTAAGCTCATTGCCAAACACATGATCAATTCAAAACGCGTATCGCCTCATGTTCAATCATTTGTTGAAGCTGATGTTACCAAAATTGTCAATTGGCGTAACCGTATTAAAGATGAATTCTTAAGAAACGAAGGTGAAAAAATTACCTTTACTCCTATCTTCATCTATTACATTATTAAAGCAATTAAAGACTACCCGATGATAAATATCCAAGTTGATGGTGATAAAATTATCAAAAAGAAACACATCAATATTGGTATGGCGGTAGCCTTACCAAACGGCAACTTAATTGTGCCTGTTATCAAAGATGCCGACCGCTTGAGCTTGACCGGTTTGACCAAAGCCGTTAATGACTTGGCCAAACGCGCCCGCGAAAACAAATTAAAACCGGACGAAATTACCGGTGGCACTTACACTGTAACCAATATCGGGTCGTTTGGTAATATTGCAGGTTCTGCTATCATCAACCAACCGCAAGTTGCCATTATGGCGCTAGGTGCCATCCGCAAAATGCCGGCTGTTATTGAGACACCTGATGGTGATATGATTGGTATCAGACAAAAAATGATACTATCTCATTCCTATGACCATCGTGTAGTTGATGGTATGTTAGGTGGCTTATTTGCCAAGCGTGTAGCGGAATATCTTGAAAATTTCCACGGCGATAATTTGTTGTAAAACAATTAATAATTTTAAAATTTACAGCCCCGATGGTTTAGAAAAACTACCGGGGCTTTTTTTATTGCCACAAATGCACGAATGAATGAAAATAAATATTCTTGTATTAGTGGCGTATAAATTTTATTTTAATCAATATTTGTTTGTTTAACTTCCGTTCTACAAAAGGTTACTATCGACCGGTTACTTCCAACTTTTTTGCTACTTTACCAATTTTTACAAAATAAACACCTTGAGACAATCCTTCAACAGAAAAAGAAAATTTACGGTTATGTGGATTATATGTTCTGATTAACTGTCCGCTTAAATCATACAATTGAATCTTTTCCCGGCTATTATTTAAATCAACATAAACCATATCAGAAGTAGGATTCGGATAAATTTTAAAATTATTTATTTTTTCATCTGCTACAGTATTTACAGCAGCCCAAGTTGTTGTGAAAAAGCCTCTTCCATGTGTACCGGCTACAACTTTTAAATCATTCGGATTGATATCAACCATATCCACACGCACATTGGGCAAACTGCTGCCAGCCGGTTCCCAAACTACCGGATTATCATCAACATTGTCCGTTGTCCAAACACCGGTTTCGGTAGCCAACATCACTTGGCGCGGATTTGCCGGATGGAAAATAGCCCAACGAATAGGCATGTCCGGTAAATTTGATTCAACATCTTGCCAATTTTGTCCGGCATTGGTACTTTGCCAAACAGAAGTTACCCCATAATTGGATAAAGTTACTAAAATACGTTGTCCGTTATCAGCTGTGGCAATACTTGAGATAAAAGCGTCCGGAAAAACACCGCTTCCCAACTCTACCGCTGTAGGATTGTTATTGGCATTAGACACCTTATATAAATGCCCGTTTGCCGTACCGATTAAGAAATTGTCAGAATCAAGTAATTTAATAGCAGAAAAATATTTGGTTGCATTTGTAGGGAGGGTAATAAATTCTCCCGTTTCGCTATCAAGTATATCGGTGAGTTTTAAAACTTGATTCAGGCGGTTGTTGTGCAAATCAGCAGCAACTGCCCAAATAACATTGTTTTGCGAATCGTAATCAAATGTTGTTGTAAACAAACCTGAACTATAACTATAAATCCAATTTTCCTGACCGGTTTGATAATTCGTTACTTTAAATTCATTGTCGTAAGTTGAAGTTATCAGCAAAGGATCATCCGTATCATATTTACAAAAAGCCCCGTCTCCACCTTGCACCATATCATCTTCAACTATTGGGGTACCGTTAAACGCAACCGTTCCGTTGTCTTGCAAACCACCCGCTAAAGTTTCTTGCCCCATAGTATTTATTGCAGCAGAATAAAACTGCAAGGTTGTATAAGACTTATTTCTGTTTTGAAAAATAATATTGTTATCTTGCGCGTTGCCTGTATAAAACACTCCGCCATCAGTTGCAAAAGCCATTTCATTGGAATTATTAGACAAAAACAATATTCTATGTATATCGCCATGCACATAAAAATTACCACCACCGTAGTAAATACCCTGCCAATCAGATATCTGTTGCCAAACATTACCACCGTCAGTAGATTTGTGATTATCAAGTCCTCCTACATAAGCCCGGTTTTCATTATTAGGATCTACGACGATAGATAAAGCGTGCCAAGCCAAATAAGCCCAGCTTTGTTGAACACCGGTCGGCATCCCTTTAATTTGCCAAGTATGTCCTGCATCATCACTGCTAACAATCATTTTACCAATGCTTTGCGGAAAACCTTCAATGGTTTGTTGATAAGATTTTGCTGCAAAAACAGCATATATTTTATTGGGGTTAGAAGGCGCAGATGCCAACTTTACTCTACCCGGGATATTAAAATCAGCATCTTGACTGATTTGTTGACTAAACTGATTGACAATGTTCCAACTTCCGGCATCACCGGTATCAGAATAAAGAATATAACCACCTGCTTGCTCATTAAAATTACGCTTGGTACCGACAAAAATCTTTCCGGCACCGGTTATTTCAATATCAGACACGGCAAAAGGTTCATTGGTCCCCGGAATATTCGGTAATACTTGAGACCAAGTCTGTCCGCCGTCAGTTGAACGGTATAATCCTTCCGATGGCTGTGCCGTAAAGTCCCCACCATGATATCTTCCAGAAACCACACCGGCATAAAGCTCCGTTTGACCATTTACATTTTTTACGGCTAAATCACTAATATAAGAAAAATCAGTAGTAGAAAGCAAATGCTGAAATGTTTGACCACCATCGGTTGATTTCCATATACCGTATCCCCTACCAGACGACTCACGATACATATCAACAATGGCTGTTTCGTATTCACCTGTTCCAACATACATAACTTGCGTATCATTGGGGTCAAACACAATGGCACTGACAGACAAAGTTTCCCAAACATCACTGACCGGTGTCCAATCACTGTTTGCATCACTGATATCTTGATTGACCCACAAACCGCCGGTAGCACTACCTGCCCATAGTTTATAATGTGCCGGATCATTCGGATCCACACATATGGTTTTGGTACGGCCACCCATATTGGAAGGGATTGGGGTCCAACTTAGTGTCTGCCGGTTCGTACTCAAACTGCTCATTGCCTTGGTTTGTTTCATTGCTACAGGATATTTATGATACGGTATATTTCCTGTTTGAGGATCCTTCATCATTTCAAAATCCCTGATGGCAGCACGTACGGGCAGGTCAAAAGTGTTTTCTACTTCAAACTTTTTAGGGTCGCCTTCATATTTTATAAAAAGGAATGCGGTTATCAGCAATAAAATCGCTAGTAAATATGTTATTCGTTTCATTTTTTTTTTTTTGTAAAGATAAATAAATTTGCGTTATAAATACTTAACCGGTCACAATCGTTTTATTTTTTAACAGTTTGGTATTCTTATTATGAATATTTTATGTAGGATTGGTACTTTATGGTGAAGAAAAAATACAGCTGACAAAAAAATACTTCAAAATATATCAAAAAAGAATTATCTTTGTGCATATAGTTGTTTATTATGAGTTATATCGTTTCAGCCTTAAAATACAGACCGCAAAAATTTGAAGAAGTTGTTGGACAACAAGCAGTTACTAACACTTTACAGAATGCTATTGCAAAAGGGCAATTGGCTCAGGCATTACTATTTACAGGACCCAGAGGGGTGGGAAAAACGACTTGTGCCCGTATTTTGGCTAAAGAAATAAACAAAACAGCTGACTTATCTTCCGATGAAGATTTTGCTTTTAATATATTTGAATTGGATGCTGCTTCCAACAATGGTGTAGATGATATTCGTAATCTCACCGAGCAAGTGCGCATTCCGCCACAAGCCGGCAAATATAAAGTTTATATTATTGATGAGGTTCACATGTTGACACAAGCAGCATTTAATGCTTTCTTAAAAACGCTTGAAGAACCGCCGGAACATGTTATTTTTATCTTGGCTACTACCGAAAAACATAAAATTATCCCAACCATTTTGTCACGTTGTCAAATCTATGATTTTAAACGGATTAATGCCTTTGACATCAAAAATCATTTGAAAGAAATAGCCGACAAAGAAGGTTTGGAAGCCGAAGAAGACGCCCTGTTTTTGATTGCTCAAAAAGCTGACGGCGCCTTGCGTGATGCGCTTTCGATGTTTGATAAGGTTGTGAGTTATTCGGATGGAAAAATTACCCGGAAGATTGTATCGGAAAGTATGAGTATCCTCGATTATGACGCATATTTCAAATTGACTGATCTAATCTTAAAAAATGATATCCCTAGTGTTTTAAATTACTTTAACGAACTCCTTCACAAAGGTTTTGATGGTCATTTGATCGTAGCTGGCTTATCAAGTCACCTGCGGGATTTGCTTGTGTCTAAAGATAGTAAAACTGTTGATTTACTTGAAGTTAGCGACAATATCAAACAGCAATATTTGGAACAATCCAAACAAATAGACATTAAATTTTTAATGAAAGCCATTGATTTGACCACTCAAACAGACATCAATTTCAAATTGAGCAAAAGCCCTCATTTGTTGGTTGAATTGGCATTGATGAAATTGGCGTCCCTGAATTTTGAAGAGCCAAAAAAAAAAGTTGATATAATACCATCTTCGCATTTTAAAAATACGGTAAAAATTGTAGAAGTATATAAGCCCAAAAAACAAAATTCAAAAATAGAAGAATCATCTGCAAAACCTGTTAAAAAGGAAGTTGATCAAAAGCAATCACCTACCGGTATTACTATTAAAAGTATTCTTGATAAAAAACGGGAACTTGAAGGAAAAAAGCGCGAACTTGAAAGGCAAAAATTACCTACCGATGATTTTTCTCAAGAAGATTTTGAAAAATATTGGCATCTATATTTAGACAAACTTCGTGAAAACAAAGAAAAGAATCTTTTATCCATATTGACTATTGACCAACATCCTCATGTAAATGGTGATAAAATTCAACTAACATTAAGCAGTGAAGCTTTAAAAGAAGAATTGACTTACAATAAGGAAGATGTTTTAAAATTTTTGAGAACCAACCTGAATAATTACGACATAGATTTTGAGATCATAATCAAAGAAGAAATCAAAGAGAAATTTGCCTATACCAAAAAAGAAAAATTCAATAAATTGGTTGAAAAATATCCGGACTTACTTTATTTAAGAGAAAAGTTTAAGTTAAACATTTGATTTTATTAAATGACGAATTGTTAATGACATATTTCTATTAAAATGATTGTCATTGCGAACGTAGTGAGAAATCTTTTTCAATTTAGAAGTAATTTGGCATATAAAAAATGTCAAAAAATAATGTATAATGTCATATAAAAGTCTTTTTTATTTGATTAAATTTGGTGCAATAATTATAAAACACATCAAATTATGAATAAAAAAGTCACAATTATCGGCGCCGGTAACGTTGGCGCTACTGTAGCTGAAGTTACAGCTCGTAAAAATATCGTTGATGAAGTCGTATTAATCGACATCAAACCTAATTTTGCTGAAGGTAAAGCTTTGGATATTTGGGAATCTTCCCACATTAATTATTTTGACACAAAAGTTAAAGGTTATACCGATGATTATTCAAAAACTGCTGATTCTGATGTCGTTGTCATTACTTCAGGTGTACCAAGAAAACCGGGTATGAGCCGTGATGATTTAATCGGTATCAATGCCAAAATCATGAAAGAGGTCTCACAAAAGGCTTATGAATACTCACCTAATGCCAAATTTATCATTGTTGCCAACCCGTTAGACGTAATGACTTATACGGCTTTCTTGGCTACCGGTTTACCACGTACTAAAGTGTTTGGTATGGCAGGTGTTTTGGATACTGCCCGTTTTGAATCTTTTATAGCTGAAGAATTAAACGTTTCTCCTAAAGATGTGAAAGCTATGTTACTTGGCGGTCACGGTGATACCATGGTTCCCCTACCCCGTTTGACCAGTGTTTCCGGTATTCCTTTACCCGAATTAATGGATGCTGAAACAATTGATAAATTGGTTAAACGTACGCAAAAAGGTGGTGGTGAAATAGTCAAATTACTCGGCACCTCTGCATGGTATGCTCCCGGAGCAGCTGCAGCAGAAATGGTAGAAGCCGTTATCTTAAATTCTCACCGTGTTTTACCGGTATGTGTGATGCTTGACGGCGAATACGGCCAACATGATGTAGCGCTTGGTGTGCCTGTTAAATTAGGATACAACGGTGTGGAAGAAATCATTGATTTGAAATTGCAAGATGACGAAATGAAATTAATGGAAATTTCCTCTAATCACGTTAAATCGGTTATGAAAGTTTTAGATGATTTAAAATTGTTTTAATTAATATTCAAATGTTAGACCTATCAGTTTTTGGGAAAACTAACAGGTCTAATGCAAAAAAGGCATTGAGAAAAAATCTTAATGCCTTTTTTATTTTTTAAAATGTAATAAATTAAGGTTTGCTACTACAAAAAACTGGCTCTATGTTGTTTTGTGTGGATAATATTAAATTAGGTTTAAGAATTATATAATCATGGTTATAATCTTTTTATATAATTTCACCCCTACGGAGTTTATGTTTTTAACGTCATAAATTTTCTATAAATATATCACCCCTTCGGGGTTATTTATTAAATAATCCCGACGACTGTCGGGATGACATTATTCTTTGAAATATTATATATTACCCACCTAAATCGATATAGAACCAAAAAACTTTTATCCAAAAAAAACTGAAATTTTTACAGTTAAAATGAAATTTTGACACCAATTTGTGACAATTTGATAGGCATTTTCATACTGGTACTTGATTTGATAAGGTTAAAGTGAGTTTAACCAATAAAAATAAAAGTTATGAAAGCAGTAATCAGAAAACCCATAAATGATCCTATTTTATCATTTTTTGATGAATTTTTAAACAATCAATTGGCCAAAGTTGACAACAACCAATTGGTAGTGCCGGCTGTCAATATTAAAGAAAACGACAAAGAAGTAAAAATTGATGTTGCCGCACCCGGATTGAGCAAAAAAGACTTTGAAATCAGTGTAGAAAACAATACTTTGACCATTTCAGCTCACAAAGAAGTTGAAAAAATAGAAGAAGGTACCAATATCGTCAAAAAAGAATTCGGATACGAAAATTTCCAACGTTCGTTTACCTTACCTGAAGAGTTATTTGACGTTGAAAATATCAAAGCTACTTACAAAAACGGCGTATTGGAAATCAGCATTCCTAAAAAAGAAGAAAAACAAAAGAAAGTTAAGAAAATTCAAATTTCGTAGATAACACGTAACAAGTATCAAGTAGAGGCGTTTTGTTAAAACGCCTCTTTTTTTATCATTACACAAAATAAACTATAAATTTCATGTCATTTCAATGGAGGTACGACTGAGAAATCTACAAATACATTAGACGATTAGATTTCTCCTCACCCCTGCGTCGTTCGTTCGAAATGACAGCGTGCTCAACTTCTTATTCCTCATTACTCATTCCTCAATTCCAAACCCGGTTATTTCGGTACAATTTTGCTCGCTACCTCACAAAATCACTCAATGACCTACTTCTTATTCCTCACTCCTCACTCCTCACTCCTCATTCCTCATTCCTCAATTAAATAGCAGAAACATTCTTTGGAAATATCATTCTACATTAAAACACTAAATATTCAATGAAGCAGATAAAATCCTCATTTCCTCAAAAAATCCCTCCGTTTATACTAAATTTTCCATATCTTCGTTTTATATTTGTATTAAATCTAATCATCAAAAAAGATTCACACAAAATCACATTTAATCTATGAGTTTACTAAATCTTCTTCAAGCAACACAAGTACAAGACACTATCGCTAAGGCAAGTGAATCAGCCGGTGAAGTGGTTCATCAAGAAAAAACACTACGCATTATCGATTTGATTATGAATTCAGGCACAGGCGGTATTATTATCATCGGACTGCTGTTTGTCATGCTGTTTGTAGCGCTGGTTATATATTTTGAACGCCTCTCGGCTATCAAAGCGGCTTCCAAAGCAGATCCATCTTTTATGAATCAGATCAAAACTTATATTAAAAGCGGAAATATTGACGGAGCCAAAATGCTGTGCCAACAATATGATACTTCCGTTGCCAACCTGATTGAAAAAGGTGTGAACCGTATCGGAAAACCTTTAGATGATATCAACAAAGCTATTGAAAACGCAGGTAAACTGGAGGTTTATAAATTGGAAAAAAATGTCAGTACTTTGGCAACCATTGCGGGTGCTGCGCCTATGATTGGTTTCTTGGGAACCGTAATTGGTATGATTTTGGCATTCCACAATATGGCTAGCGGTGGCGGTAAAATTGAAGTTGCTTCGCTTGCACAAGGAATTTATACTGCTATGACCACAACCGTAGCCGGTTTGATAGTCGGAATTATTGCGTACATTGCTTACAATCATTTGGTTGTTAAAACTGATAAAGTGGTACACCAAATGGAAGCCAATGCCGTAGAGTTTTTAGATTTATTAAATGAACCAAGCTAAGCGAATATGGATATCAAAGGAAGAAACAGAGTCAGCCCGGAATTCAGCATGTCGTCCATGACGGACATCGTATTCCTTTTATTGATATTTTTTATGCTGACATCCACATTGGTAACGGCAGATGCACTTGATTTGGTTTTACCCAAAGCCAAAGGTAAAACCGAACACAGTCAAAATTTGTCGGTTAGCATCAATAAAAAATTGGAATATTATATCAACAAAAAACATGTAAAGAAAGAAAATTTGGAAACCCGCCTCAAAGCCATGTTGTCCAAAGAAGAAAAACCGGTTATCATATTAAGAGCAGAAGAAGGCGTTCCTATTGAAAATGCCGTATATGTGATGGATATTGCCAATAAGAATAATTATAAAGTGATTTTGGCGGTAAGACCGGAGTAGAGACGAAACAAGTTTCGTCTCGAGTTGAAAGTTGAAAGTTGAATGTAGAGACGTTTTGCCAAAACGTCTTAATTGAGAATGGAGAATTGAAAATTGAAAATGAGATTTCTCTCCCGATCCCGACGTTGGTCGGGAGGATCGAAATGACAAGAAAAATGTTAAAAATGACAATCAAATAATCGGTTAACCATATAACCAATATCATCAAATAACCATATAACCGGTTAACCAATAATAAAAATTAGATTTTAGAAATTTGAATTTAGATTTACATCGGTCATCGGACATCCGACATCAAATAACCGATTAACCAGTATCATCAAAAACAACCAATGATTAACAATAATAAACATAAGAAAAAAGCACTGATTGAAGCAAGTATCGTAATGATTTTGCTGATAATCCTTATGTTTATCAGTGGTATGACGTATCTGGACCCGCCTCCGGAAACGGGTATAGCCGTAAATTTCGGTACGAGTGACGTTGGAAAAGGTGTGGTGCAACCACAACGGAATACGCCTCCCAAACCGGAACCACAGAAAGTTGAAGAACAGCAACAAAAAGTAGAGCCGGAGATTAAGGATAAAGTTATTACGCAAGATAATGATGAGGCACCGGTAATCAAAAACAAACCTAAGACCAAACCCAAACCCAAAACAACGCCTAAACCTGTCAAACCCAAGCCCAAACCTAAGCCCCGTCCGGATAAAAACATCACTGATATCTTAAATAATGTCAACAATGCCCCCGGTGATGACACCAATAATTCATCCGGCGAAGGCAATGACAATCAAGCCGGCGATAAAGGTGACACCTCAGGCGATCCAAATGCTTCCGGCTACTATGGTAACGGTGGCCACAACGGCGGTGGTGGTACCGGAAATTACCGTTTAGGTAACCGTAGAGCCTTGACCAAACCCAAACCGAACTTTAACTGTAACGAACAAGGCAGGGTGGTTGTGAAAATCTTTGTCAACAAAAACGGCAAGGTTATTAAAGCGGTTCCGGGTATTAAAGGGAGTACCAACAACGCCCCTTGCCTACTCAATGCCGCTAAACAAGCTGCCATGAAAACCAAATGGTCACCTGACACAAAGGCACCGGATACGCAGGTAGGAAAAATTATCTATAATTTTAAAATTACCGAGTAAATTGAATTACCCCGATACTATCCAATGGCTGTATGCACAACTACCTATGTATCAACGGCAAGGCAAACAAGCCTTTAAGAAAAATCTGGATAATATCAAGGCGTTTGATGCGTATTTGGGACATGTTTCTCAACAATTTAAAAGCATACACGTAGCCGGTACCAACGGTAAAGGATCGGTTTCGCACATGCTGGCTTCCATACTTCAAGAAGCCGGTTATAAAACAGGATTATACACCTCACCTCACCTTAAAGATTTTAGAGAACGTATCCGTATCAACGGTAAAATTATACGAAAAAATTGTGTTATTAATTTTGTTAAACGGCATCAAAAGTTCTTTGAAAAACACCGTTTGTCCTTTTTTGAAATGACCGTTGGTATGGCGTTCGAATATTTTGCCCGCAAGCAAGTCGATATTGCCGTGATAGAAACCGGTTTAGGCGGCCGGCTCGACAGTACTAATATCATCAATCCGGAATTGAGTATCATTACCAATATCGGTTTTGACCATACTGCCATGTTAGGCTATATATTAAGCCGGATTGCTACAGAAAAAGCAGGAATTATCAAAGATAACACACCAGTTGTTATAGGAAGAAAGCAACAGGAAACCATACCTGTATTTGAACAGATTGCCAAGCAGAAAAATGCGCCTGTCACCTATGCTTCCGACCAACAATTTCCGAAATATGAATGCGATTTAAAAGGTTATTATCAAAAGGAAAATATCCGTACCGTATTGACTGCTGTGGCTCAATTGCAACAAGCCGGTTGGGACATTTCAGAAGATGACATCAAGAATGGTTTAAAAAATGTCATTAATAACACCGGCTTACGTGGCCGTTGGGATATACTGCAAACCAATCCTCTAGTTATTGCCGATACGGCACATAACAAAGACGGCTTATCTATTGTGCTACAACAAATAGCTGAGGCGCCACATGATAAACTACATTTTGTCTTGAGTTTTGTCAATGATAAAGATTTGAACAGCATCTTGCCTTTATTTCCTAAAAACGCACAATATTACTTTAGTAAAGCGCAAATTCCCAGAGCTTTAGACGAGAAAATACTACAGCAAAAAGCTAAAAAGTTTGGTTTATACGGGCAAAGTTTTGCAACTATTTCTGAGGCATACCATGTAGCACTACAATCCGCCGGAAAAGATGATTTAATTTTAGTTGGGGGAAGCACTTTTACGGTTGCGGAGGTTCTACCTTAGTTGAAAGTTCATAAAGTTTGTAATGTTAAAAGTTCTTATTTCTCTGTTCCAAACTCGGCACTTCGGTACAATTTTGCTCATACTTCGCAAAATCACTCAGCGACCTACACTTTTTTATTCAACATAATTTTTTAAGATTTCTCCTCACTCCTGTGTCGTTCGTTCGAAATGACAATCAATAAACCAAAACTTTTCACTTTCAACTTTCAACTCAATAATTACAAATCCCGCCAAGCTTTTTTCTCCACAACCGTACCGTTTTCCAGCTTAATAATCCCCGGATTGCTACGAATCATAGTTTTGAGCGTAGTAGCATCAGTCATGTATAAGGGAAAATTAAATTTTTGTGCCAAATGCCCATCTATTAAGGCAAACATACCAATCACTTTATGTCCTTCTTTTTGTAGTTTTGCAGTATAATCATTCACTTTTTTAATAGCTTCGTTACTGATTTTGTTCGGCTCATAAGAAATGACCAAATAAACTTCCGGCATTTTTAACACGTCTTCCGTTATGTCGCCATCTGTTTCATTTTCAATACTAAAATCGTGAATTGGCGGTGTGTAACCTTCCTCCAACATAATGGTTTTTCTATTTACAAATTCCGCACCTTTGATATTCCATGGTTCGTCCTCATTGCTAAATTCTTTAACCTCTCCATTGACTTTGTAATACCATATATCTTTAAACTTGGCTTGCGGTGCATCGGGGGGTATCTGCATACCTTCTTCTATATTTTTGCCAATAGCATAAGGACGAAAATCAATCAACGGAATATGACGCACGGTATAGATCATCAATAACAAAGCTACAAGTGCTGTAGTGTGCGACAAGTTTGACAATAATCGCTTGTTAAACAACGGCTTAAGATAATACCAACGCCAATTTAATAAGAGAATTAAAACTATTAAAATCACATTTTTATAAAATGTTTCCCAATTAGTTAACTTGACAGCATCACCAAAACAACCGCAGTCGGTCACTTTATTGTAATAAGCTGAGTACCAAGTTAAAAATAAGAAAACAGTGATTAAAACCAACAATGCCCGTAAAGTAAATTTGATTTTATAACCGAATAAGAGCCAGATACCTAATACAAATTCGAGCCAAATCATGGCTACTGAAATTTCCAAAGCATAAGGCGATAAAAAAGGTAAATTCAAGACATCTTCACTAAAATATTCCAACATTTTTATTTTAGTACCGATTGGATCAATCAGTTTTACAAATCCCGAAAAAATAAAAGTTGCAGCAACTAATAGACGTATAATTTTGAAAATAATTTTCATTTATGTAATTTTTATTACAAATTTAAGTTTTGTAATTCAGTTGTGCAAATTTAATTATTCAATTACGAATTACAAATTACGAATTACGAATGGTCAATTACGAATTTATAAAAACCGGTCTACCTTATTCAGGGATTTACATCCTAAAACTTTCAACTTTATAACTTTTAACTTTCAACTAATCTGACTATCTTTGTTGTATGATTAAAAAAAGTTTAATACGGAGTATATTAATGATTATGGCACTAATTTTTTTTAGTGTTTCTGCTTGCCGGAAGGATGATATTTGCACCGGTGATGCAACTCCCGATTTACAAATAAAATTTTACGACTATAACGATACCGCTACTGAAAAAGCTGTAGGCACCTTATTTGTAACGGCGTTGCCGCAACAAGACACTTTGCTTAACAATCTTAGCAACGTGATTGACGTGTCTCTTCCTTTAAATGTCAATGATGACAACTGTAGTTTTGTATTTACATCTGATCAAAATAACGACACACTTGTTTTTCATTATAACCGAGAGCAGTTTTTTGTATCAAAATCATGTGGTTACAAAATATTATTTTACAACTTAGATGTTGATTTACAACAGGATAATGACAATTGGATAAAACAAATTGATATTGTCAAAAATAAAGTTATTACGGATACAATTGTACATTTAAAAATCTACCACTAAACTTTTTAAACCTTATTAATGAACAGAAATTTTACATATCATTTTGTCAATATTAAAACATTCTCTTTAAAAAAGTATGCATTCATCACATTACTTTTAATGTTTTCGCTACAA
>JALVLX010000196.1 GCA_027032855.1 Flavobacteriales bacterium
AAATCAAACTGACGTAATTCTTCAAAAAAAGTATCGGGAATCTGATACGATTCGCATATTTTATGTATGGAAATGAGTTGTTTTGTCATCTTATTTAAGTTTTGCAAGTTTTTCAAATAATTCTTTTTGTTCAGCTGTCAGATTTGTAGGAATTTTGACATTAAAAGTCACATACAAATCTCCATATTTTCCGTCTTGTTTATACACGGGAAATCCTTTGCCTTTAAGCCGGACTTTAGTACCGCATTGAGTACCGGGTTTTACTTTCAATTTAACCTTACCGGTCATGGTATCTACCTGAGTTTCACCACCCAAAACCGCTGTAAACAAATCTATTTCGGCTTTGGTAAATAAATCGTCTCCGACGCGTTTGAAGCCGGGAACGTCATCAATGGCAAAAGTAATATACAAGTCACCGTTAGGTCCTCCATTGACACCTGCGCCTCCCATGCCTTTGATACGGATAGTCTGCCCGTCTTTGACACCGGCCGGAATCGTTATTCTGATTTTTTTACCGTTTACATTGATGGTATGCTTTTGGGTGGTATAAACGTCCCGCAAATTCAAATGTAATTGTGCTTGAATATCTTGTCCTTTAAAACGTACATTACGACGCTGTCCGGAAGTGCCCGAGAAACCACCACCAAACATTGATTGAAAAAAATCTGAAAAATCGGATTCATCATATCCATTGCCACCAAAGCCTCCAAAGCCCGAAAAATCAAATCCGGCACCACCGCCACCATAAGCTTGTTGTTGCGCCCGTTGTTTTTCTATTTCATCGGCATGCTCCCAGTGTTCGCCGTATTTATCATACTTTTTACGGTTTTCGGGATTGCCCAACACTTCATGTGCTTCGTTAATTTCTTTAAATTTTTTCTCGGCTTCTTTATTGCCGGGATTTAAGTCGGGGTGATACTTGCGCGCCAGCTTACGGTATGCTTTTTTGATATCTTTTTCACTCGCATTTTTATCAACCCCCAAAATTTTATAGTAATCTATATAGGCCATTTGTTTTCTTTATTTTTATAATTATTGTTTCGCTATATTATTACGTAAAATTACGAAAAAAGTTACAAGGTTAATAGGGAAGTATTGATTTTAGATTTGCGATTCACGGTTTTAAGATTTCTCGTCACTTTTACTCCTGTGTTGTAAAAGTTCTGTCGAAATGACAAGTGCTTCATTGAATATTTTGTTTGGTGATGATCGGCGCTTCGATACACCACTCCTTCGTCGTGGCACTCAGCGACCTAACTCCTCATTTCCTCACTTAATCATTCCTCGATAAATTGTTGCAATTCTTGTTCAAATCCGGGTGCGTACATATTGATTTTTGAAGCTTTAATAGTTTGTCCGTCAAGCAGATAGATTTGTGCCAAGCTGTATGGTCTTATTTTTTGAATCTGTTGACCATCCACTGCCTGCACAAAACGAATATTTTGTTCATCAGGTACTTGCAATTGCCATTCGTCAAATTGTCCGGTATTAGTATTAATCAAAACAAATTGTAATTCCGGGTATTGTTCTTGGTATTTTTTAAGCTTTTTCAGATTGGAAACAAAATTTTTACGAAAACGCAAATCCCAAAATACCACCAAATATTTTGTTCCGGATTTAAACAAACTATCCGATGAAATTTGATGCTTTTGCGGGGTCAAGTATTCGCCTTTAGGAAAAAGATTACCAACACGCATCAACCGGTTATTGGCAATAATTTCATCACAAAATGATTGATAACTTACATCTTTCATTTTATGATAAAAATCCTTTACAACCGTATCTTGCTCACTTATACGAAACCTGTTAATGTAGCGAAGACAATACTTGACAAACATATTGTCTTTAAATTCCGCATCAAAAATCTCATTATCAATCAAATACGACAATTCCAAAAACGGATTTCTACCTTTTTCGCATTTTTTTTTCATTTTATATTCCAAGAAAGAATCAGCAAAAGAGTTCATGTAAATCACATTGGGGTCAGCCAATTGTTTTTGCAAAACCGAACGATAAGAAAAATAATCATCAGAGAATTTTACATTCATGTTTTTTAAGGCGTAATGCTCTTTTAGATTATAGTACGCACTGTTTTTAAACAAGGTCAAAATTTGCTTGTATTTTATAGAAGTTTGGCTGTATTCATCTTTGAAGTTTTCTATCAAGCTGTTTTTTTCAGTTTCAAAAGAATCTAATTTTTTATTAAAACTTGCCACATCAAATTGAAAACGATGGTCATAAAAATAATTATTCTCCCGCTCATTAGCCAAAAACATGTCAAGCAATAGATTGTTTTCAAACCCCAGACTACCGGAAAAACTAATAGATTCATCAAATTCGTCCACATTGAGGTGAATAGCTAATGAATCACCGGGTTTTAAATAAATAGTTTGAAATTCCGGAAAGATAAATATAATGTATAAACCTTCAACCGGTACTTTAACCGTTCCCGACAACTCGTTTTGACCATTTAATTTAATCGTATCACTACGGAGCAACAAAAAATCTCTTGAAATAACCACTTCATCAGTCCGCGGATTGACAATTTTGCCACGAATTTTGGCCGTTTCAACATTCTTGACTTGACAGCTGATAACTAGAAATGCTAAAAGTAGAATTAGTTGAAAGTTGTATTTCGACAAGCTCAATAACCTAAGTTGAAAGTTGTGCTTCATAGAATACTTTGTTTTTATCATTTCGATCCTCCCGACTAAGGTCGGGATCGTGAGAGAAACCTAATTCTCAATTATCCATTTTCAATTATCCATTTATTCCCTGTGTTTCTCTCTGTCGTACAATTTCATATAGCAATACCGCTGCCGATACCGACACATTGAGCGAATCGGCTTGTCCTTTCATCGGAATGTAAACTTGCTGCTTTGCTATTTTTCTGATTTCATCACTCAA
>JALVLX010000197.1 GCA_027032855.1 Flavobacteriales bacterium
ATTTTACCATGCATGGTATTACCAATTGTGTCAGTTTTAAAGCACAGCTAAAATTTAAAGATGGCGTCTTAACCATGACTTCCGAAAAATTTTCTATTGACAGAACGGATTGGGGTATTTACCGGTTATCACCCAAAAGACCCTATTCAGACGATGAAAACGGTTGGACGGTACCTGATAAAATTGATTTGAAAATAGAGCTTAAAGCGCACCCGGAATAAATTCAAAAAAACTTTTACAATAACAATCTTTTTCATATTTTTGCATACGCTTATGGGGCCGTAGCTCAGTTGGCTAGAGCGCATGACTGGCAGTCATGAGGTCGAGGGTTCGACTCCCTTCGGCTCCACCACAACCGCTTGACTTTTTGTTGAGCGGTTTTTTTTGTATCATTTAGTTCGCTAAAAATTTTATCTTTGCCTTAGAACTTAACATTATGCAAAAATTTATAAAAAAACATTGGAGTAACATTCTCTTTTTCGGATTGATAATTTTTATGCTGACACCTGCCGGATTGCCATTGCGGGCTTTGTTGATTAAAGGTGTTTCGTATGTGACTTCGCGGGTTGAAAACTTGGAAATAGACAAGGACAAACAATTAAAATTGGATACCTATCAATGGCAGTTGGTGTCGCGGGACGGACAAAGCGTTAATTTAGCCGATTATAAAGGTAAAGTCGTCTTGATTAACAACTGGGCAACTTGGTGTCCGCCTTGTGTGGCGGAAATGCCGAGTTTGGTACGATTATATCCGGAATACAAAAACAAAGTAGTGTTTTTGTTTGTAGCGCAAGACAAGCCGGAAAAAGTGCAAATGTTCTTGCAAAAAAACGCTTGGGATATCCCGGTTTATTATATGCAAAGTAATCCCCCGGCATTGTTGCAATCTAGTTCCATTCCTACGACATTTATCATCGATAAGGAAGGACATATTGTGGTTAAAAAAACAGGTGCGGCTGATTGGAATAGTGGGCAGGTGCATGATATCTTGGATAAGTTAGTAGCGAGTATCAAGTAGAGACGTTGCAGTGCAACGTCTTAATTAAAATGAGATTTCTCTCCCTACTTTCGTAGGGATCGAAATGACAAAGGAGAATGTTCGAAATGACAGGTAACATCAAAAAACGAAATATTCAATAAATCTAAAATCTGAAATCGCAAATCTGAAATCGACACTTCGATACATTATTTGCTCCCGTGTCGCAAATAACACTCAGTGTCCTTTTTAAATCTGAAATGAATAATAACTCCTCATTTCCTCAAATTAAAAGCAGAATTATACTATGAAGTAGTAAACATCATTACATAACATAATATTCTATGAAGTACAAAAACTCATCATTTCCTCAAATAAAAGTAACCGCATTAATTCCAGCACGGTATGATTCGCAGCGTTTTCCGGGCAAATTGATGAAAGATTTAGCCGGACAGACTGTCATTTTACGGACTTACCGGGCAGCTGTACAGTCGGGATTGTTTAATGAAGTCTATGTTATTACCGATTCGCAGTTGATTTATGAAGAGATTATTAATAACGGCGGGCAAGCCTTTATCAGTACCAAAAAACATGAAACCGGTACGGACAGAATTGCAGAATTTGCCGGTAATATTGAAGCAGATATCGTTATCAACATTCAAGGCGACGAGCCGTTTATTCATCAAAAATCTTTACGGGATTTGATACAGGTTTTTGAAGCAGATACGGAGAAAAAAATTGATTTGGCTTCGTTGATGATACGCCTTCAAAACAAGGAAGATTTTTTGAACCCTAATCATGTTAAGGTAGTGGTTGACAACAATGATTTCGCCTTGTATTTTTCGCGGGCACCTATTCCGTATTCGCGTGATAAGGTTTTTGAAACGGCTTATAAGCATATCGGGGTGTATGCGTTTCGCAAACCTGCATTGGAACGGATAGCACAAATGCCACAAACAGACTTGGAACAAATAGAGAAATTGGAAAATCTGCGGTTTTTGCAAAACGGATTACGCATTAAAATGGTTGAAACCGATAAATTGAATTTTGGTATTGATACGGAAGAAGATTTACGGGAAGCGGAACTGTATTTGAAAAATAATTTAGGATAAATTAATGGATAAATATCGCAACAAATATAGAATTAAATCACATCGAATGCCCGATTGGGATTATTCCGGTAATGGGGTATATTTTTTAACCATTGTAACACAAAACCGTGTTTGCAATTTAGGTGTAATCAATAACGGTAAAATAAAATTATCTGATTTTGGTAAAATTGTTGAAACGGAATTATTAAAATCGTTTGAAATTCGTGATGAATTGATTTTGGACGAATATATTATAATGCCCAACCATTTACACGTTATAATTGTTTTAAATAAATCCGGGTATGGATTGCACGGTGCCCACGGGACGCACGGGACGCACGTAGAGACGCACGGCCGTGCGTCTCTACAATCCCCACAACAATCCCCACAACAAAAATTGATACGATTACCAAAATCAATATCATCATTTTTGGCGGGTTTTAAATCGTCGGTAAATACAAAAATTGATAATTATATTGATGATTATCAATTAGATATGCCAAAATATAATCGAAACAATCATTTTTTTCAATCTAATTATCATGATCGTGTTATCAGGAATAAAAAGGAATACGAACGAATAAAAAATTATATTATTAATAATCCGAAAAATTGGAAAAATGATATAATTAAACCCAAAAAATCAAATAAAAATGAACAAATGGATTAAAGCGGCACGTCTGCGGACCTTGCCTTTATCGTTGGCAGGGATTATCTTGGCGGGATTTATAGCCGCGAGTTTTGACAAATTTGACAGAATTATTTTTGCAGGCTCTGTATTGACGGCAATTTTATTTCAAATTTTATCCAATTTTGCCAATGATTACGGTGACGGTGTCAAAGGCACGGATAATGATGAACGTATTGGACCGCAACGAGCTATTCAATCAGGAGAAATAACACCGGCACAGATGAAAAAAGCAGTAATGATAACCGGTATTTTGTCTTTTGTCTCAGCATTGGCTTTGGTAACTTACAGTTTTGGTTTGGAACGTTTACCGGAAATTTTGTTTTACCTCATATTGGGTATTGCCGCCATTGTTGCTGCCATAAAATATACGGTTGGTAAAAATGCTTACGGTTACTTCGGTTTGGGTGACTTGTTTGTATTGATTTTCTTTGGTTTGGTATCGGTTATGGGTGGTAGCTATTTATACACTAAAAATTTGGATTGGACATTGATTTTTCCGGCGCTTTCCATAGGTTTTTTGAGTATGGCAGTATTGAATTTGAACAATATGCGTGATTTGCAAACAGACATCAAATCGGGTAAAAATACCATTCCGGTTAAGATGGGATTACAGAACGCCAAAAAATATCATATTTTGCTGATTGTACTACCTTTCTTTTTTACGCAAGCTTATATTTTTCATCATTTTCAAGGCAGTTTTTGGCCTTGGTTGTTTATGATACCTTATTTGTTTTTGTTTTTACACGTTATACGGGTTATTCAAATAAACAATCCTAAAGATTTTGATCCGGAGTTGAAAAAAGTGGCTATTTTGACTTTGTTGTATGCCATCTTTTTTGGTTTGGGGCTTGCGCTATAAACTCTTTGCATAAAAAAAGCTGTCCGGATATGGACAGCTTTTTTATTTGAACGTCTTTTTAAAGTTTATTTAAAATCATCAGCAGTTAAGGAATTGGTTTTAGCATCTATCATATTAAATTCGATGTTTTGACCGTTACCTGCACTAATAACGATTTTTGAAGGTAGTTTGACACCGTTAACTTCTTTATAGGCTTTGAAATAAATAGATTGTGACATATCTCTACCTTGGATTTTTTTATGTTGAACAATCTTATCTTTTAAGCCTGTTTTTACATTAAAAAAATGCTCGGTTCCTTCATTATCAACTACTACATAATAATCATTATCATCAAAGTTATCCGTCCGGGCTAATTTACCGGTTTTAGCTAAACCGATTTCAGAAAATGGTTGCGTATCATTTTGATATGTTTTAATATCTTCGGGAGTAAGGTCTTGTCTTTGTCCTTGTATCATTTTATAGCCTTTTTGACCGTCAAATACTTCTTTGCTAAAGACCATTCCCATAGCTTCTGTTTGACTGGCAAATTTGTTGGGTGCCATCTTTTTATTGGTCATTTTTATGACAGTTCCTTGCATTTTTGCTTCGTAAACTGTTTCTGTCGATTTTGTTTTGGCTACTTGGTCTTTACCACCAATAGCACTAAGATAATGATCGATGACCATTTGTACGGTTAAATCTTGCGGTAATTGTTGTCCCATTTTAGGCGGTTGGGTAGGATTGCCGTATTTATCGAAATATTTGATATTGTAACCGGCTTTTTCCAATCCCGGAACCGTTGTTTTAGCATTACCTGCAACAACTATTCTGGCTTGATCGGGATGTAAGTATTTCTTAGCAACCTCTTGAATGTCGTCAACTGTAACGGCATCTATTTTTTGCAAGAAAGTTTCGTAGTAATCATCGGGTAAATTGTTAACAAAGATATCATAAGCTTGGTTGGCAATGGTAGCCGGTTTTTCCATTCTCAAAACAAAGTTACCCATGTATTTTTGCTTGTTGTTGTTCAAGACTTTCGGGTCAACTTTCTCATTAACTATTTTGTTGAGTTGCGCCATGGTTACAACAACCGCACTATCAGCAACAGCATTACGTACACTGGTGGTTGCTCTAAACAAAGCGCCGTATTTGTTGGTGCCGAAACTACTGCGTGCACCGTAAGTCCACCCGTGTTTTTCGCGTAATGTCATATTTAAATACGAGTTGAAATCACCTCCTAAAATGGAGTTCATCAACAATACTTTTTGATAATCCGGATTGTTTTTGCGGATATCAGAACGGTGTACCACTTTGAGTTCTGTTTGTTCGGCATTAGGCATGTGAATAAAATCTACTTCAGTAGGTAAATTGATGATTGCCGGCAAACCGACATCACGTACTTGTGGCGCTTTTGGCCATAGAGCAAAATTTTCTTTTGTCATTTTTTTAACATTGTCAAGTGTCACATCACCAACAACAATCAAATATGCATGATTAGGGGTAAATCTTCTTTTGTAATAATCTTCAACATCTTGTAAGGTGATGTTTTTCAAATTGTCAATAGTTGTGATTTCCCCATAAGGATGTTGACCGTAAGCCAATTTGTTTGTGACACGACTAGCGGCAGCAGGCGTACTTTTTTCAGAAGTTTTCAATCCTTCAATGAGTTTTTCTTGTTCGGTTTTAAACTCTTCATTAGAAAATTTCGGATGAAGTGCTTGGTCAACCGTTAATTTTAATATTTCGGGGAAGAATTTACTCAATGAGTTAACATAAAATCCGCCGTCATAAAGATTGACGTTAGCACCATAAAAGTCTATTTTTTTGTTAAACTCGTCTTTAGAAACTGTTTCAGAACCTGTGCCGAGCAGGGAGCTCAACAAATCATCACTGCCTTTTTTATTTCTTAATCGAATAGGTTGATTGTCAATACGTAAACTGGCACTGACGCGTGGCAGTTTGTGGTTTTCAACCACGATAACCGTTAAGCCGTTAGCTAGTTTAAATACTTCCGGTTTTTGAAATTTGATAGCCGGTGCCGGATCAGGTTGCGGCATTTGATTGATATCTTCCGTTTGCATAGCTTTGGATTGATTTTCTGTTTTAGTCGTTTTTTTGTTACTACCGCAAGATATGTTGAGTAGTAACAATATGGCCGGTAAAATATATGCTAGTCTTTTCATTATTTTTCAGATTTAGTTTGGTCGTCTTTTTTAGGTAAATATTTTAGTAAAACGCGTTGGTTTTTGTTGAGATATTTTTGGGCTACGCGTCGCAAATCTTCTCTTGTGATATTTCTGTAAATATCCAGATATTTATTGATTAAAGAGGTGTCACTATACAGTACGTGATAACGTGCCAATCCGTTGGCTACCCCTTGCATAGTGGTATTGGAATTGACAAAATCATTTTCTACTTTGTTCAAAAGTTTTTGATAATCTTCTTCTGAAATCAAATCGGTTTGCACTTTGGCAATTTCCTCATCAATTTCTTTGGTTAAGTCTTCCAAACTGACTTTATCATTTAAAGGTATGCCAAAAATAATGTAGGTGCCGTAATCTTCTTGGGTGAGGTTGAAGGCACCTACCATTAAAGCTTTTTTCTTTTCATCTACCAATTTTTTATACAAAACGGAACTTTTACCATCGCTTAAATAGTTTGAAAGCATGTCAAGTGCATAAGCATCACGATCTTTCATAGAAGGTGTGATATATGCTTGCATGATGCCCGGTTTTTGGATGTTTTTGTCATAGTAAACAGCGTGACGTTCTTGTGTGATAGGCGGTTCTTCAATTTTGTGACGAACAATGTCAGCGCCACGGGGAATACTGCCGAAATATTTTTCAATCAGTTTTTTGGTTTTCTCTTTATCGATGTCACCGGCTACTACCAACGTGGCATTGTTAGGAATGTAGTATTTTTTGTAGAAGGCGATAAATTCGTCTAATGTAGCCGCATCCAGGTCTTCCATTTTGCCAATGGTTGTATGCTTGTAAGGGTGTTTTGTAAAGACATTATCTTTAATGGCTTCCAAGAAATGTCCGTAGGGCTGGTTGTCATAACGCAAGCGTTTTTCTTCTTTCACCACTTCGTTTTGGGTGTCAACGCCAATTTGGTTGATAACGGCATGTCGCATACGTTCGGCTTCCATCCAAAGACCCAATTTCAGGTTATTTGAAGGAAACACTTCGTAGTAGTACGTGCGGTCGTCAGTAGTATTTGCATTGTTTTGTCCGCCGTGCGAACTGACAATCTCAAACCATTTACCACGTGGAATGTTTTTAGTGCCTTCAAAAAGCAGGTGTTCAAAAAAGTGTGCAAATCCCGTTCTGCCGGGTTCTTCGTCTTTAGCACCAACGTGATACATCACACCGACACTAACGACCGGTGCGGTATGGTCTTCGTGTAGGATAACGTGTAACCCGTTGGGTAAGTCGTACTCTTCATAATCAATTTTCTGTGCCATTGATACTTGAATTTGTGTCAATAAAATAAGGATTAGTGATAGTTTTAATTGTTTCATTTTTATATATTTATATTATTTTTTGGGTTTTATAAAAACTTTTGAATCCGGTGCGGGTGGGTTTATTTTTATAGAGTCGGTTTTGAAGCTTTGAAAAACAGTGCCATCTACTTCTATTGAGATTTTTGTCATAAATGATATGCCGTCAAATTCTTTAAAATCCGAAAATTTTGTAATGACTGTATGTCCGTCTTTTTTAACTTTAACTCCCATTAATAAACCTGTTGCCGGGTTAAAATATGCGTTAAGCTTGTTTAAGCCACCTTCTATCGGTTTGTCAAATGTCAATTGTAAACTTTCTGCTTCAACATCATCAAATTTTTCTTTACCTAGATATCTTACTTTTTTGCCGGTGTCTTTGTATTTATAAAAGTAACCAAACAAATTTTTTGCTTTTTCTTGATATTGATTTGCTAAACTGTCAGGAATGTCTTCATAACCGAACCCATTGAACCGGTAACCTTTTTTTCCATCAAAAGCAACTGTGATTATGTCATTACCATTCATATTGATTTTGGTATAAATAACCCCTGAATCACTTTGGTAATTTTCCATCGGAAAAGTCATACCATTCATGTTGACACTGCCTTTTTGGAATATACTATGTACTTGATCCAGTTTTTCTCCGCCTAACTTTTGAATATAATTTTCAATAATATTATCGGCTTTTTGTGACCAAACATTTGTAATACTAAGAGTTAATAATAAAATTAGCAGTTTTCTCATAAAAATTAGAAAGTATTATTTTTCGACGATAAAGATATAAAATTGTTACGATAAAAAATAGAATAAAAGTTTTTTTTAATATTTTTTTAAGAAATTTCTAATTTCTCAACTCTACAATTTCTCAACAAATTTTCCTTAAATTTGCCGAAAATCAATAAAAATTATGACAGCTCAAAGCATTTTGATAATTATAGCCTTATATTTTGTAGTCTTAATCAGTATTTCTTTTTTGACCGGAAAAGAAGACAGTAATGAAGTATTTTTTAGAGCCAAACGCCAAGCGCCTTGGTATTTGGTGGCATTTGGAATGATAGGTGCTTCATTGTCGGGGATTACGTTTATATCGGTGCCGGGCTGGGTTGAAACACAGGGCTTTGCTTATTTGCAAATGGTCTTGGGATTTGTAGTGGGCTATTTTGTGATTGCATATGTGCTGTTGCCTTTGTATTACCGGATGAATTTAACTTCCATTTACCAATATCTGGAAAATCGATTTGGAGATACGACGCACAAAACCGGTTCTGTATTATTTTTAGTAG
>JALVLX010000198.1 GCA_027032855.1 Flavobacteriales bacterium
ATTTGGTTATTTGGTTATTTGGTTATCTGGTTAATTGATGTCCGATGTCGGATGTTCGTCCGATGTTTATAATTGTAAAAATACTTCTAATTTCTAAAATCTAATTTCTAATTTTTTTTTGGTTATCTGGTTAATTGATGTCAGATGTCGGATGTCAGATGTCGGATGTCCGATGTTATATTTATTTCAGATGTTATAGATGTTTTGTCAAAATGTCTCTACATTCAACTTTTAACTTTCAACATTCAACTCCTTTTCATACCTTTGACAAAAAATTTACGCAAAGATAAAATGAAATTTTTATACATCATCATTATTACGGCATTTTTTATGTCATGCCAACCCAAAGAAGTTAAAGTTCCGGTCAATGATAACCCCGGACTACACGAAGTTTGGAATAATTCGCCGATTTACATATTGCAAAAAATAGACGGACAAGATACAATTGCAGATTTAAAATTGGGACAAACAATATCAACGACAAAATGGCTGGTAGCGGTTGAAAAGTCGTTGGTTTTGAAACAGTTACTACCGGCTTTAGAAAAGGTTTACAAAAAACGCCGTAAAGTATCTCTACACTCAGATGGTAAAGGTGAGTTGTATTTTGCTTATGTTGACAGCGTGCAAAAGAAGATGTCATTTGTAGAGGCAACCAAGCTTGTTTTGATGCCGGATTTCTATACTTCTCAAAAATATTTTAAGCAGTATCAAAAAGCAGATCCGGAATTTGAGAAATGGCATTTGTATTTTTATCCGGACAATATCGTGTTGAATGATAGTATCAAGTTTGGCAATATTTCAAAAAAACAACTTTTGGATAGTGTGTCGCGCTATATGAAACAGAAGGACACTTTGTCCAAAAAACTGTATTTGAATTTTGATAAACGGGACAATTTTGACCGTTTTTTGGATTATTATACTTTTTTCAAACAAAATTCTTTGCCAAACACAACACTAAGCTCTAAAATTTTTATCTTTACCCCATAAGTTTTACCGATGTTTGATTTTGTACATTTAAGAATATTAGATTTTATCGACATCTTTTTGGTGGCATTGTTGCTGTACTATTTTTTCAAGCTGATAAAAGGTACGGTAGCGATAAACATTTTTTTGGGTATAGCTATTTTGTATTTGATTTGGCTGTTGACTAAGTATTTGCAAATGAACCTGTTGTCAGAACTATTAGGGAAGTTTTTAGGTCTTGGAGTTTTGGCCTTAATCATTGTATTTCAACAGGAAATCAGGCGTTTTTTGCTGATGATTGGTTCTACTAAATTCAGTCCTTCCGAAAAATTGATGGATAAATTGGGTTTTAAGCAAAACGAATCGACCGAAACTGATGTAGATGCTATTTTGGAAGCCGTCAAAAGCTTGAGTAAGACCAAAACGGGCGCTTTGATTATCATTGCCCGCAACTCAAGCTTGGATTTTTTGAAACAATCAGGTGACCAGATGGACATTAAAGTAAATGCGCCGATTTTAGAGAGTATTTTTTATAAAAATTCGCCATTGCATGATGGTGCTGTTATCATAGAAGGGAATAGAATCACAGCCACCCGCACGGTATTGCCTATTTACGGTGATATCAAATTGCCTCAGACCTACGGATTGCGACATCGGGCGGCTATCAGTTTGACACAACACAGTGATGCGGTTGCGGTGGTTGTGTCTGAAGAAACGGGAAAGGTATCTTATGTGAAGGATGGCAAATTTGTACCGTATAAGAATTTTGATGATTTGTTGCATATCATCAAGTATGATTTGCACTAATGTTGAAAGAAAAACAGTAAAAAAATACCATTGAACCCCGGAGGGGTGACATAATTATAGTTGAAAGTTGAAAGTTATAGATAAATACATACTACGTCGTTATTTCGGTACCTTTTTGGGGCTGATGTTATTGTTTGTGCCAATTTCCATTATTTTGGATTTGTCTGAACGAATGGATAAGTTTTTGGAACACAAAGTCCCTTTTGGAGAAATAGCTAGCTATTACGGCGATTTTTTATTGTACTTTTTCAATATTTTATTCCCGATATTTTTGTTTTTGTCGGTTATTTGGTTTACTTCGCGTCTGGCTCAAAATACCGAGATTATTGCCATGCTCAATACCGGTATGCCGTTTTTGAGATTATTGCGTCCTTATTTGATAGGTGCTACAATCATCGCTACGACTGTTCTGTTGCTCAATTTATCGATTATTCCCAAGGCGCGTATCGGCTATAATGAGTTTTGGGTTAAATACGTTCATAGTAGTTCGTACAAAACACGTGAAACTAATGATGTTTTCAGACAAATAGATTCGACACATTATATCTTTGCTTCTAACTTAAACCACAAGAATAAAACAGCATACAACTTTGTAATGGAAGAGGTGGTAGGTGATAGTTTGAAATCCAAACTCTTTGCCGACCGTATCGTGTATAATCCGAAGAAGAAAAATTATACTTTACGTAATTTACGTGAGCGTCATTATGAAAAAAACGGCGAAGTTATTATTACAAAATCTCAAAAAGATACGGTTTTTAATTTTACCTTAGATGATTTAACACCTGTAAACTATATAGCGGAAGGCTTGAACTATACAGAGCTGAACAAATTTATTGAAAAAGAAAAATTACGTGGTTCAAAAAACATTAAAAAATTTGAATTGGAGAAATACAAACGAATGAGCTTGCCGGTTTCAGCGTTTATTCTGACCTTTATTGCCGTGGCTATGGCGTCGCAAAAACGTCGTAGCGGTATGGGCGGTAATTTGGCTTTCGGGATTACCGTGTCTATGCTTTATATTTTATTTGACCGGATTTTTGGTATTATGGTTATCAAGTCCGGCTTTAATCCGTTTTTTGCCGCTTGGATTCCCAATATCATTTTCGGTATTTTGGCGGT
>JALVLX010000199.1 GCA_027032855.1 Flavobacteriales bacterium
CAATCATCAATGAACATAATATTCTTTGAAACGAAACAAATCATCAAATCATCAACAATATAAATTGTATCTTTACGTTTTCTAAAAAAACGAGACTTTTGAGAAAACTCATTGCCGTATTATTATTCATTACCAGTCAATATATTACAGCGCAACAACATACAGCCGTTGTCAAAGGTTATGTATATGACAACCTGCAACAACCCGTTGCCGATGTCAATATCAGTTATAAAGAAAACGGCACAACCAGTAACTCCGACGGTTATTTTGAACTGACTTTACCGGCAAATAAAAAAATCCGGTTAATTTTCTCCCATCTCAATTATGAAGAAAAAATTTATCTTCTCCGGCTTAAAAACAAAGAAACCAGAACTTTAAAAGTTGTTTTAGAAAACAAAAACGAAGCTATAAATGAAGTAGTCATCAATGCCAAAAACCAAAAAGAAAAAGAAGGCGGTATCAAAGTTACGAAAATGAATGTCATCGTTACGCCCGGCGCACAAGCAGGCGTAGAAAATCTCTTAAAAACTTTACCGTCGGTCAGTGGTTTTAACGAAATGAGCTCTCAATATATGGTGCGAGGTGGTAATTTTGATGAAAATCAAGTCTATATCAACGATATTGAAGTCTATCGGCCATTTTTAATCCGTAGCGGGCAACAGGAAGGTCTCAGTTTTGTCAATTCAGATTTGGTCGAAAATATCTTTTTCTACCCGGGTGGTTTTGCTGCCGACAAAGGCGATAAACTGTCATCAGTATTGGATATTACCTACAAAAAACCGGTAAAAAACGATACTAAACTGACATTGAGTTTACTGGGCGGCAGTTTGTCCAACGAATTCAAAAAACACAAATTCAGCAGTTTGACCGGTATCCGCTACCGCAACAATGCTTTATTGGTCAACAGCAAAGACGTCAATGTCGATTATCATCCGGTTTTTGTCGATGCGCAAACTTTGTTACGATACGATTTTAACAAAAAATTTTACACCGAATTTCTCGGTAATATTTCTTTAAACCTTTACAATTATAAGCCTATTGTAAAAATCACCAAATTCGGTTCGTATCAAGATGCCAAAGCTGTCGTCGTCAACTACGATGGACAAGAAAAAGACAATTACAAGACTTATTTCGGAGCTTTTAAAACCACTTACAAACCGGAAACCAATAAAAAAATCATGCTTACCGGCTCTATTTACAATACCCAAGAAGAAGAATATTTTGATATTTTGGGGCAATACAGTATAGGCGAACCCAACGGTGATTTAAGCAGTGATGATTTCGGTAATCCTGAAAATCTGGAAAGTTTGGGCAGTGAAATCAACCATGCCCGCAACGATTTAGATGCTTTAATCGGGAATTTGGCTATAAAATACCGGCAAAAAATCAATAAAAATCATCAATTTGAAACCGGCTATAAATTCAGCATAGAAGATATAAAAGACCGCATCAACGAATGGCAAGTTATTGACTCTGCCGGCTTCAGTCTCTATCCTCCCGGCAATTTTAATATTGAAGAACCTTATGATTTGGATACCGCTCCTATCCTACCCTATCAAAAAACCAAAGCTATTAATCACGCTAGCATCCAACGCCTCATTGGTTATGCGCTTTGGCGTGCCAAATTTAATGCCGGCAAGCACAAATGGTGGGCAAATCTCGGAATACGCGGACAATACTACCACATCAACGATAAAAAATATCACCAAACCGGCGAGGGCGTTTTGTTAAGCCCGCGCTTGACTGTCGGGCTTAAGCCGGACTGGGAGCAAGATATGAGTTTTCGACTGTCAACCGGTTTGTATCAACAACCACCTTTTTACAAAGAGTTTCGCAACCGGTCAGGAAGACTAAACCCGACTGTCAAACCTCAGAAATCGTATATTGTTTCCTTGGCAAACGATTGGTATTTTGATATTTGGGAACGCCCGTTCAAACTGACTTCGGAGGTGTATTACAAATACCTTTGGGACGTTAATCCATACACATTGGAAAATGTGCGTATTCGCTATATGGCAACTAACAATGCCACTGCTTACGCTTACGGATTTGAAAGCCGGCTCAATGGCGAATTTATCACAGGCGTTGAATCTTGGTTTAGCTTGGCATTGATGAAAACCATGGAGAATATTGACCACCGCGGTTATATTTACCGCCCTACCGACCAACGCTACAAATTTGCGATGCTCTTTCAAGATTATGTGCCTAAAATTCCAAACCTTAAAATGTATCTGAATTTGGTCTATAACGGCGGTATCCCCACCGGCTCACCCTCCTACGCCGACCCTTATAAATTCCAATTCCGCACTGATGATTACTTCCGCACCGATTTGGGTATTTTTTATGTGTTCTCAGAACGTCCTCACAAAGGTAAATTTTTACAAAAATTCAAATATTTCAGCGCGGGATTTGAAATCCTCAATATGTTCAACGTCCAAAACAGCATCTCCAATATGTGGATACGGGATATTTACAGCAAAAAAGTTTACCGCGTTAAAAACTATTTAACGGGGCGGTTGTTTAATCTTAAAATCAGAATCCAAATTTAGTTGAAAGTTGCACTTCGACAGGCTCAGTGACCTGGGTTGAAGTTTTTTTTTAGTGGAAAGTGCCAAGCGGTAAAATTGAAAGTGCGGATTAGTTGCTAGTTGCAAGTAGCAAGTATAAAATTCTAAACTACACACATGACCTAGTTAGGTCTTACAGACCTGCTAGGTCTGATAATATTGATTTACAAACACTTATCTAATTCCGAACTATCAGATTTTGGAAATCTAACAGGCCTTAAAATCCCATAAGCCCTTTACTCCGCCACCAGCGAAGTTTAAACAACATAGTAGCTTTTTCCCACTGGGTTGTAAAAATGTAGTAAAAAGATAAAACAAAAG
>JALVLX010000200.1 GCA_027032855.1 Flavobacteriales bacterium
AATTTTTCAAGCAGTTTATAGGTTTGAATAATCAAAATAACCATAAACAACAAATACACATACAAAATCAATGATGCTTGCAAATATTGCTGTTTAGACGACACGCAATACCAATCAAACAAACAAGTTTGTGTATCCTTACTAATTAAAACTATAGTCAACGCTAATAAATACAGTAGCACAGTATAAAATCCGTAAAAAAACAATTTATCTTTAAGCGCTTTCTTCTTTTGGTGTTGCTCAAACAAATTAGCCATAATAATTTAGAATGATTTTAAATTAGGTGCAAAGATAGGGATTTTTCTGATGAAGTGATGAAATGATGATTTGTTTCGATTTTGTAGAATGCTAGGTTCTGATTCTAGTTACTTGTTACTTTGAGATGAAAAATTTTCGTCTCAACAAACTTTCAACTCAGGTCACTGAGCCTGCCGAAGTGTAACTTTCAACTCATATGTTCCCATTATCAGCAAAACTGTAATAATCATTACCGGCAATAATCAAATGATCCAGCAGACTTATATCTAAATAATTGACAGCTTCCATAATTTTACGGGTTAATTTTCTGTCCGATTCGCTGGGTCGCAAACTCCCCGACGGATGATTGTGCGCTACAATAAATGCAGTAGCGCCCTTATCGAGCAAACTTTTTAAAAGCATACGAATATCAACCAACGAATTGTCCAAACCGCCTTGATGCAACTTTTGCACACCAATGACTGTATTTTTACGCAAATAAATCACCCAAAATTCTTCAACCGGCTTATCTGACAAATTGGGTGCCAACAAATCAAAAGCGTCACGCGAACTTTTAACGGCTTTGCGTTCCAATGCTTCCGACATATTCCGGCGACGTCCTATTTCCAATGCCGCAACAATGCTGATAGCTTTAGCTTCACCAATACCCTTGTACTTCATCAAATCTTTGAGCGAGAGTTTTGCCAATTCATGCCAATTATTATCCGCATCTTTCAATATCCGCTGCGATAAAGCTACAGCAGATTCCTCCCTATTTCCCGACCCTATCAATATGGCAATCAATTCGGCATCGGACAAAGCAGATACGCCTTTTTGTAACAATTTTTCTCTCGGACGGTCGTCTTTTGACCATTTGTTGATGGGGATTTTCATTTATTTATTGGTTATTTGGTTATATGGTTAGATGAATTGAGGAATTATTTTTTTCATTAATTTATAATTTTAAATTCAAATTTACAATTTTTTCCTCATTCTACGATTAACAACTTGATACTTGCTCAGGGCAAACGCATCATATTTGTTTTTTTCTAGAATTTTATTAAAGTTTAATATATACAAATATAATGACTTGACAATTCCTTAATATCAGCTCCGTAGGAGCGTACTGTTTGTAGTAAGGTGAATTAATGCTCTCTAATAGCTCCGTAGGAGTGACCTGAAACGTAGATTATTGAACATTTTTCAGGTCGCCCCGAAGGGGCTATAAGGCTTATTAGGGCATTTTTTCTACAAACGTGACGCCCCTATGGGGCTAATACCAAAAGGAATTGTATTTTAGTCCAAAATAAATTGGAGTATTTTTATAGAATATTCAGGTAAAAAGAAACGATTTATTGGACTAATATTTTTTTACAATGCGTCTACCATGGTTACTTGCTACTTGCTACTAATTAATATAATCTTTTCTTATACAAAACTTACTTTTAATAATATTTTTTTTATAAAAAAAACTGTTAATTCCTTTACATCTCGTAAATTTGTCGTTTAAAACAACAACTATGTCCGAAACAACGAAAAAACTATATAATCTCTTAATTTCTACCAAAACCATGACGGTTTTGTTTATCCTATATGCTACGGCAATGGGGATTGCCACATTTATTGAAAATGATTTTGGCACTATGACTGCCCGCACCTTGGTTTATAACAGCTTATGGTTCGAATTGTTGATGATTCTCTTGGCCGTTAATCTGGTCGGCAACATCATCCGTTTCAGAATGTATCAAAAGAAAAAATGGGCTATTTTCTTGTTTCACATCGCCTTTTTAGTCATTTTGACAGGTGCCGGTATTACCCGTTATATTAGTTTTGAAGGGATGATGCCTATCCGTGAAGGCGAAACAACCGATACTTTTTTGTCCGATAGAGTTTACCTCAAAATTGACGTTGACGACGGCTTCGAAAGAATTGACCCGCCGTTTCAAAAAGCCCTTAAATTATCAGCCATTGAAGTACCTTTACTGACTGATAATCACTATCATACATCGTTTGATTTCAAAGGCAAACCTATTGATATTCAAGTACTGAATTATATTCCGCACGCTATAGACAGCTTGGTTAAAGACGCCAACGCTAAAACTTATCTCAAATTTGTCGTGTCTTCTACGGAAGGACGGCAAAATCTTTACTTTCAATCAGGTGAAAAAAAGATGATTGGCGACATGGCTTTGGCTTTTGACAATACTTACAACGATGCTATCAACGTTTTTAGAAAAAATGACAGCTTGTTTATGCTGTCTCCGGTTGCCGGCACCTATATGCGTATGAGCGACCAAAAACAGTTTGAAGTCCCCAAAGATTCTGTCATACCGTTTCACTTGGCAAGTTTGTACCGTTTCGGCAACCTGAATTTTGTAGTACCGGAACCACCCGTCAAAGGACAACTTAAAAACGTATCCGGACCCAAAGACAGCAATGCCCGGGACTTGTTGCAAGTCAAAGTTACTGCCGGTGACCAAGAAAAAATTGTTGGCATATACGGCGGACAAAACATGCCGGAAAATCCGAAAATTTTTAATCTGAACGGCTTAAATTTTCGCATGACTTTTGGCTCCGTTTACCGGCATTTGCCGTTTCAAATCAAACTACGTGACTTCCAACTGGAAAAATATCCCGG
>JALVLX010000201.1 GCA_027032855.1 Flavobacteriales bacterium
CTTTGATTAATCGACGATAACGTTCATTAGTCAATAGATATATTTGATTGCTAGGTATCAATTTGTTCAAACGCTCAAAAGTTTGTTGGATAAAAGATTTGCCGGTGCCAAGCAAATCTAAAAACTGCTTTGGCATTTCGGCAGTACTTTCCGGCCAAAACCGGCTACCGATACCGCCTGCCATTATAATTCCGTATTGATTGTTCATAGTCAAATGATTTGAAACAAAAATACACTATTTAGTTGAAAGTTAAAAGTTGAAAGTTAAAAGTTTGCTCACTCATACGCTTATTAGTTGAAGGTTGAAAGTTATATTTAGACAAGCTCAATAACCTGAGTTGAAAGTTTTTTTGTACATTGGCTGTACTAAAAAATTTTTTGTTTTGAAAGGACTCTGTATATACAATCCTAATGCCGGTGGCGGTAAAGCCAAAAAACAATTGCCGTTAGTCAAACAGTTACTAGCCAAATATCATATTGATGCTGATGTGCTTTTAACCGAACACGCACATCACGGCACTTCATTAGTACAAAATACTGATTTGTCAGATTATGATGTATTGATAGTTGCCGGTGGCGACGGTAGTTTTTTTGATGTCCTGAACGCTTATATGACACAGTCCCACAAAATTCCGGTAGCAATAATTCCGGTAGGGACCGGCAATTCTCTGTCAAAAGATGTAAGCTTAAACGCAAGTAGCTTGGAAAATTTTGTGAAAATAATAGCCGGTAAACAAACCAAACTTTTTGATGCAGGCAAACTTGAAACGGAAAACAAAGTCTATTATTTTGCCAACATGACCGGATTTGGTTTTACAACAGATGTCACTTTAACGGGAATTAAATACAAATTCCTAGGCGAATTTGCCTATACTTTGGGAGTTTTGCTCAATGTTATCAAACTCAAATCATATCCACTACAAATGACATTAAACGGCAAAACTTATGAGATTGACAATACTTATGTCACTATTTCCAATTCAAAATATGCCGGTGGCAAAATGCTGTTGGCACCTGATGCAAAAGTTGATGACGGTTTATTAGACGTAGTTACTGTAAATAAAGTCGGTCGTTTAGACTTGCTTAAAACTTTCCCGAAAATATTTGACGGCACATATATCTCCTCGCCTTTTGTCGATTATTACCAAGTCAAGGAAGCAGAGTTTAGGAGCAAATATCACAAAGTTGTTTCCCCCGATGGAGAAATACTTGGGAGCTTACCCATCAAAGTATCTATTGTAACCAAAGCGTTTCCGTTGCTGACTGAAAAAAACTAGTATTTTCAGAAGAAAAATTTTACTTTCAACAAGTCTAAAGAATTGCCTTTATCTCCAACAGATGTTTGACCTTTGGGATGATTTTAAAATCAACATCGTTTACACCTTCGGGGTCAAAATGTATAGCATGCATACCTACGTTGCGTGCTCCCAAAACATCGGATTGAAAATTGTCTCCAATCATATAACTTTTATGTGCAAAGGTACCGGCTTTCCGTAGTGCATACTGAAACACATCAGGATGTGGTTTGAGCTTACCGGTTTCTTCGGATGTAATCATCAAATCAAAATACGGCTCCAATCCCGAATGTTTCATCTTATCGGTTTGCACTTCGGCAAATCCGTTGGTCAGTATATGCAAACGGTACTTGTCTTTCAAATAATCCAAAAGTTCCAAGGTGCCGTCCATCAAAATACTTTCGCGTTTGAGAAAATCTAAGTATTCATCAGCCAACACATCAATCAATTGACGTGACACATCAATGTTCAATACCTTAAAAGTATCAATCAAACGACCGTATTTTACTTCGGTTTTGTTTTTTTGTTGCTTGGCATATTGCTCCCAATATTGCCGGTTGATGGGTTCATAAACTTCCAAAAAAGCATCAATTTTCACCGGAATGTCATGTTTTTTTAGCAGTTTTTCAAAAGCCAACTTAGAGTTTGCTTCAAAATCCCATAGCGTATGGTCCAAGTCGAAAAAGATATCAGTTATGCTTGCTTTCAGCATCAGAAAAATGTTTAATGGTGTCGGTATATAATTCGTTCCAATCTTGCCATTCTTTTAAATCGGACAAGATGAAATTGTGAAAAACAGGGTAAAAATGTCCATTGTACTTGCGTATGGTTTCGCCTTGTTCGATCATTATCGTTTGTGCTTTTTCCGGCGTGAGATTATACTGAAATTTGAGCATAATATCGGAAATGCTGACCGGATGCAAAGTCAAATGTGTTTCGGTTTCATTTTCAATATCGTAAAACTTAAACGGCACTGAGGTGCCGGCTCTAAACCCGATTTTTTGATTATACCCCATTGAATAATCCGATTTAAGTTCTTCTTCATTAAAAACTTGATAGGTCGCCGGTATTTTTATCCGGTTAAAATGCGCTCTTACTTTTTCAAGCTGTTTGTGAATAATATTTTCGAGTTTTTCTATTTCCCGCTCAATTATTTCTTCATCATCAAAAGCATAATAGGATGTCAACAAGCCTGTATCGGTATAGTCTGCCAAAAATTTGATTTGTGACTGATATTCGTGTTTGTTAACCGAAATATTGTGGTCAAACAAGCTGTACGTTGCCAAAAGATGAAAGAACGTCAAAGGGTGTTTGTATTTTCTTTTCAACTTCAAAATATTATCAAACGTATCATAGGGGTCTTTCTTTCCGGTTAAGTAAACACGGTTGCGTAACCAAAATTTTCGCAAACGGAAATGAAACAAATCATCAAAACCACCAAAAAGGAAACGCAAAAAGGATTTGCCTTGATACAAACGTGCCATACTGACGTTCATTATAGGTTCAAAATAAAAGGATCGTTCCTCAAAAACCAAGCCTTCAAAACGTTCTTGCAGTGCCTGCTTAAACTTCTCTACCCAAATCTCCACTACCGGTTTTAATATCATACTGTGTTGCATCAACACGCTGTTTTTGTACGAATAACGCTCGTGCATATCTAACTGATACGGCAAGTATTCTTCGTAGCGGGAGAGCAAATAAAAACTCGCCGCAAACAAGTCAAATGGAATTGAAGAGTTTGGCACTTCAAAAAAAACAGGTATTGTATCCCAAAAACCGAATTTCACTTCGTTTTGCTTAATCCCTTGTTGAAATAAAATGGGATGTGATTGGATATGAAATTCGCCTCCCAATGCTTGCGGTGCATAAGAGAATTTAGGTCCGTTAAATGCAATAAACTCTTCAATTTTGGTTGTAAACTTAACATCTTTGAGTATCAAATTATTGAACAGATGCCTAAAGATGTAATTGAGGCGTGGCGTTATTCTATGTGTATAGACCAATATCATCTAGCAAATTTAATCTTTTTATAATAAAATTGATGATTTTTTTTGCTTCATAGAAAATTTTGTGCATTGATGAATGATTATTGCTTCATACTGTAATCCTGCTTGAAATTTGAGGAATTGAGGATTTGTTGTACTTCATAGAAAACTTTGAGCTTTGATGATTGTTTACTGCTTCATACTGTAATCCTGCTTCTAAATTGAGGAATGAGGAGTGAGGAATTGATAAGCAGGGCGCTGAGTGTTTTTTTGGTTATTTATGTGTCGTCGGGGGCAAAGAACCTGACGAAGCGGGGAGGACACGGTATGTCAGTCGCGCTCCATTTTCAATTCAGACGTTCTATTTTACTTTAACCCGGAACATTTCCTTGTCTTCGATATAGCCGGTAAAAACATCGTTTATCTGCATCTTGCCTACGCCTGCCGGAGTTCCCGTAAAAATTAAATCGCCTTTTTTCAGCGTAAAAAAACGGGATATGTAACCAATCAATTCATCTATTTGCCACAACATATCCGCTGTGTGACCCTCCTGAACGGTTGCACAGTTTTTTTGCAAACTAAACCGGATATCTTGCAAGTCCCGAAAAGCTGTTTTTGGCAAAAATTCACGGCTGATGACCGCCGAATTATCAAAGGCTTTGGCTTTTTCCCAAGGTAAGCCTTTAGATTTCAATTGACTTTGCAAATCTCTTGCCGTTACATCAATCCCCAACCCGATTTCATCGTAATAGCGGTATGCAAATTGCGGGTCTATGTATTTTCCCAATTTGTTGATTTTGACCACCAACTCCACTTCGTAATGAAATTCCTGTGCAAAATCAGGCAAAACCAATGGATTTCTATTGGGTAATACTGCCGAATCGGGTTTGATAAACAAGACAGGCTCCGCAGGTTTCTCGTTTTGCAATTCGCTGATATGTTTGGCGTAATTACGTCCAACGCAGATTATTTTCATTTGTATTATTTTATTTTAACTATATGGTAAGATGTAACCTTTGATGATTAGGTAATAAATTTATCATATGAACCTGTTTTCATTATATCTATTTTATAATAATCTTCACCTTTCTTTATGATAATTACACTATCAAATCCTAACTCGTCTAATTTTTCAATAGTTGCAAGTTCCCCCTCTTTTAACTTCAAAACTCTTCTCAAGAGCCAATCTGCAAGCGCTTTATTCGGATCAGTCATTAATGCTTTTGAATTATCTTGACACACTTTTGCTCTTAAAATTTCCTTTGTCGGAACTTCTAAATTAAACTTTTTATCTCTTGGTGGAAAAAATTCAGGATATTTTTGATGAATTTTAATTGGGATTGGAACATATACTTCATTTACATCTCTTTTTCTACCACCGGCATTCCATTGATTTAAACCGCTTTTTGGAAATACAAACCTTCTTTTATTTTTTATTCCATATAGTGGAAGTATAACATAATTAACACCTTTGACTAATTTATCATTGGCTAATTTAAAGTCTTGTTTTTCAAATAATTCTAAAAGTAACTTATATGGATCATCAATAATATTTACCGGAAGTTTAAAAGCATTATCCGGAGTTTCAAAAAGTCGGAACAGTGTGCTTTTTGAATAATTATATGAATATTGATTTATTCCGTCATTAAACAAAATGCTTGCTCTTGTTTCTTTTTCAACTTTAATATTATTTAAATCAATTTTGTCATAGTCGGTTTCGAATAAATTCAATTCATTTTCCTTACGTGCTACAATGTGATAAATTGATTCGTCAATATTATACAATCTGCGCGCCAACTCTATTCTTTCGTTTCTAAATTCCCCCAATTTATAAGCAAGTTCAATATTTCTATAACTCCTTAATTCATTTGATAGTTGATTAAATTCAGCTACTTTTTCCCGACTTTTGTTGTTAGGTGAAGTAAATGTTTTCAAACCAACTCCAATAGAGTTAAAATTTGCATCAAATGCTGTATCTGAACGAGATAAATTTTCTGCACCAAAACTTTTACAAAAAATATTTTCTGCAACTCGATAATTAATAAATGGAATAGCACTTTCACTAAACAAACCGGACAGTTTAGATATAGCTGAAAGAAGTTTTAAATAGTTACCATTGCTCTCTATGTCTATTTCAGCAAAAGATTTCATAACACTTTTAATATTTCTTTTGTAATACGTTCAACCAGTGGCAAAGTAACAGAATTACCGGCTTGTTTGTATAATTTTCCTCTTGAAATATTAGGTAAAATAAAATTATCCGGATAGCCTTGGAATGAAAATGTTTCTCTTGGAGTTAATTTTCTAATACCATATTTATCTTTTATGATTGGAACATTGTGCCCTCCTGTTCCCATATTGGCCGTTAAAGTTGGGCATACGTTACTTTTATTTTCTCTAACATAAACCCTACGCCATTGATACACTGTATCTTCTGAATTAATCCCTTTTATTAGTTCCGGATAATATTTATGCTCTTTTTTGTAGTAAAAATAATCATCTACTTTCTTTTTTTCTAAAATGTCGTGAATAGTTTTTGTTAACGGTATTGGTTTCGGAAATTCAAACTTTTGATGATTTGGGACTTGTTTTGGGTCAAAAGCAACCATGAAAATACGCTCCCTGTTTTGTGGAATATTGGCATGTGTCATCGAGTTTAAAACATGATGATAGAGTTTATAGCCTAATTTATTTTCTAATATTTCTTTTACAACTTTAAATGTGTTTCCCTTATCGTGCGAAACAAAATTTTTAACATTTTCAAGAAAAACAACTTTAGGTCTATGTTTTTCGATAATCTGTTCAATATCAAAGAAAAGCGTTCCTCTTGTGTCAGAAAAACCCTTTTGATTACCTGCTATTGAAAATGGCTGACAAGGAAATCCCGCACACAGTATGTCAAAATCATCCGGAATATATTTCTTTGTTTCTTCAAGAGAAATGTCACCAAAAGGTATCTCTCCATAATTATGCCTATATGTAATTTGAGCACTTTTGTCCCACTCACTACTATAAACACATTTTCCTCCATTATTTTGCATTGCAATTCTAAACCCCCCGACTCCTGCAAATAAATCAATAAATTTAAATGTATAGTTTTTTGGCGTTGGAAAAGGAACGTTTTCAACTTCATACAAAAGATATTGCAAAGCTTCTTCTACCTTTAATTCAGTGTGGTTTTTTATTTTATACTCAACAAAATTATTCAATATCTTTGTAGCATCTTCTTTATAAAATTTAGAAACACCATTGTGATAGTTATGTAAAAAATGTGAAAGAATGGCTTTGTCCATTAAAGGATCTATGTAAGTTAATTTAAACTTTTTACTTCCAATCTCTTCAATACTAATATTTTGCATCTTATCTTTCAAACCTTTTAACTTTATTTAAGTTTTTACAAAGATAACTAAAAAAATTGACGCTAAAAAAACACCTTTATTAAGTGTTGTGTAATTATTCATATTTTGCAATATATATGTTTCACAAACTTTGTTCTTTCAAATTAATAATAAACGCAAAATCCCGCGCTGTATCTTTCAATGATTTGAAACGCCCCGATGCGCCACCGTGCCCGCTATCCATATCGGTATGCATGAGCAATAGATTGTCGTCCGTTTTTAATTCGCGTAACTTAGCAACCCACTTGGCAGGCTCCCAATATTGTACTTGAGAGTCATGCAAGCCGGTAGTGACCAACAAATTCGGATACGCCTTTGCTTCAATATTATCATAAGGCGAGTACGATTTGATATAGTCGTAATAGGTCTTGTTATTAGGATTTCCCCACTCGTCATATTCGCCGGTTGTCAACGGAATACTTTCGTCGAGCATGGTGGTCAGTACATCAACAAAAGGCACTTGAGCCACCACAGCATTGAAAAGCTCCGGCGCTTGATTTATCACAGCACCCATCAACAAACCGCCGGCAGAACCACCCATAGCGTAGAGTTGCTCTTTGGAAGTTAATTGCTGTTCAATCAAATTTTTGGCAACATCGACAAAATCGTTAAAGGTGTTTTTTTTGCGTAACAGCTTCCCTGCTTCATACCATGGACGCCCTAAATATTCGCCTCCGCGAATGTGTGCAATGGCAAAAACAAAACCTCTATCCAACAACGACAAACGATTGGTACTAAAACCCGGATCAACCGTTATACCATAAGCACCGTATCCGTAGAGCAACAAAGGATTGGGGTGCTTCAAATCAGTATCTTTATGCCATACCATTGACACGGGGATACGCTCACCGTCACGTGCCGTAACCCATATACGTTGTGAACGGTAATTGGCTTTATCAAATTTGCCATCCGGAACTTCCTGCTCTTTCAACACCTTTTTCAGTTTGGTATCGATATCAAATTCTATGACCGATGCAGGTGTCGTCATTGAGTTGTAGATAAAGCGGAATTTCTTAGTTCCCATTTCAGGATTATATGCCGTAAAAACATTGTAAGTTTCTTCGTCAAATGCGATATAATAATCTTCAGCGTCCCTCAAAATACGAAGTTTGTTTAGACCTTTTTCCCGTTCTTGCAATACAATAAACTCGTCAAAGACATCAACATCTTCAATCAACGTATAATCCCGGTGCAGAATATACTCTTGCCAATTTGACATTTCAGTCCGTGTAAGTTTGGTCGTCATCAATTTGAAATTTACCGCATCATCTTTATTGGTCATGATAAAAAATTCTGTGTTGCGATGAAAAAGATTATACTCTACCCCTCGCCGGCGACTTGCAAAAATTTTGAATTCGCCTTCCGGTTTGTCAGCTTCCAAATATCTGTATTCGGTTGTCAAAGTGCTAAAAGACGCAATATAAATGTAGCGATTGCTCTTGCTTTTGGTTACAAACACATCAAACATTTCGTCAGTTTCTTCATAAATCAATTCGTCAGTAGCAGGGTCTGTACCAAAACGATGTCTGTAAATTTGGTAAGCACGCAAAGTTTCCGGATTTTTTTTGGTGTAAAA